>JAWUYR010000030.1:0-91342 GCA_034110705.1 Gammaproteobacteria bacterium
AAAGCCTGTGGCTAAAAAGAAAGTAGTCGCAAAAAAAACAGTATTGAAGAAAGCAGTTGCGGTGAAAAAGCCAGTCGCTAAGAAAGCGGTAGCAAAAAAAACGGCAGTTAAAAAAACAGTGGCTAAAAAAGCGATTGTTAAAAAAATCGTTACAAAGCCAAGTGCTACAAAGAAAGTTTCTCAACCTACCAAAACAGGTAAAACAACAACAATGACTAAGCCTATTAAAAAGAACACGATGCCTTCTGTGAACCAAGTAAAACCGACAATGGGCAAAAAAACCATCGCCGAAAAAATTGAAGAAAAGCGAGCAGCACCGATGGTGATTGAAAATGAGCATATTCGTTTTGATATTGTGGGTCCAGTACCCAGTATTCCACCTTACCAAGCTAAACCTGGTGAGCAATATATGAATGATGAGCAACTAATACATTTTAAAGAGGTGCTTAATGCTTGGCGTCAAGATTTAATGGAAGGCGTTGATAAAACGGTCGGTCATTTGCAAGATGATGCAGAAAATTATGCTGATCCAAGCGATAGAGCGACGCAAGAAGAAGAGTTTAGTCTTGAGTTGCGTATGCGTGATAGAGAGCGTAAATTGTTAATGAAAATTGGGAAAACGATTAAAAATATCGATGAAGATGATTTCGGTTACTGCGAAGCTTGCGGTGTTGAAATTGGTTTGCCACGTTTAGAAGTTCGGCCTACCGCAATGCAATGTATCGATTGTAAAACGGTCGAAGAGTTGCGCGAAAAGCAATTGACATTATAATTGGATATTGTAAAAGCGATAAAAGCACGGGCCTCGACTCGTGCTTTTTTGTGTAAAGAGATTGATAATTCAATTATTGAGCAAATTATTGAAGCTGCACGTTGGGCGCCTTCTGGTACAAATACACAGCCTTGGCATGTTGCTATTGTGCAAGGCGCTAAGAAAAGTTCTATCACGAATGCCATGACAACAGCGTTCGATAATGGCGTGCTGAGTAATCAAGATTACCAATACTACCCAGTTGAAAAGTTACCAGAACCATATAAATCACGGCGTTTTCAGTGTGGTATGGCCTTATACAGCGCGCTCGACATTGCGCGTGAGGATAAGCTGCGACGTAAACAGGTTTGGCGTGATAACTACTAAGCATTTGATGCTCCGGTTATTTTATTTTTCTTTATTGATAAGTTTGTTGAAAAAGGCAGTTGGTTAGATTACGGCATGTTCATGCAAAATGTTATGTTGGCAGCCCTGGAGTTTGATTTGGCTACATGCCCACAAGCTGCGTTAGCTGAATATCCAGATATTGTTCGTGCTGAATTAGATGAAACTTATCAAGATAAAATGTTAGTTGCCGGTATTGCATTAGGCTATCCTGATATGACACAGGCTATTAATCAATATCGTACTCAACGAGAAGACGTCAATAAATTTACGAGTTGGTTTTCCTGGCGTGCTACTTTCTTTACATTAAGTCTTAGATCAGCCATTATTAACATTATATTTAACTCGTTAGGAGAAAATCATGGGTGATAAGAATCAACAACCGGCATTAAAGAAAAATAGCGCATTATTTAAAACATTGCTCGTGCTATTGGTCTTATTATTATTGTGGTATTTTATTGGCCCATTGTTAGGTTTGACTGTTAGTTTAACGGCTGGCGCATTTGGTTTCTTAGTTATTATTTTAGTCTTGCTCGGGCTTGGGGCTATACTTGGAACGATATTAGCGGGTGTTGGGATGATCATTCTTGGTCTGCTTGTGGTTGTTGTCGCGATTGCGGGGATCATTTTATTCCCAGTCCTTCTGCCTTTTATTATACCGATTATTGTGATCTTAATTGTTGTGCGTTTGTGCCGCAGTAAATAATAGTTATTTTCACGCGATAAAATGTGGCATTAGTTTAATCGATGTTAAAGGTTGCTAACACAAATGTCATTGTGCTTGGGTTTAGTTGCTTATTCAGATCGCGGGCTAATAAACGATAGTGCTTGTACTAGATACTGCCGTGTATCTTATAATCCTTTCGCCCCGATATCGGTGCGATAAAAGCTGCTTGCCCATGAGATTTTTTGTACTGATTGATATGCTTTTTCTTGCGCAATTTTTAAATCGTCACCTAACGCTGTTACGCACAAAACTCGACCACCATTAGTCACTACATTTTTATTTTCTATTTTTGTTCCCGCATGAAAAACCATCACATTGGGTAATTCAACTTCTAAGCCGGTTATGGTTTCTCCTTTGGGATAGCTATAAGGATAATCGCGACTCGCGATAACAACACCAAGTGCGGTGCGCTTATCCCATTGAATGGTTGCTGAGTCTAATTTTTTTTCACAAGCGAGTTGGCATAGTTCAGCTAAATTACTTTGTAAACGCATCATTATGGGTTGCGTTTCTGGGTCACCAAAACGACAATTAAATTCTAAGACTTTTAAGCCAGAGTTAGTGAGCATTAAGCCAGCATATAAAAAACCGGTGTAAGGTGTGCCAGCGGCATTCATGCCGTCAACAACGGGTTGAATAACGGTGCTTAAAACTTCGGCTTCTATGGCTGGCGTGACGATTTTTGCTGGTGAATAGGCACCCATGCCGCCGGTGTTAGGGCCTTTATCGCCATTATCTCGTGCTTTGTGATCTTGCGAACTGGCCATGGGTAAGATGGTTTTACCATCGATCATCACGATATAACTTGCTTCAACCCCATCAAGAAATTCTTCAATGACGACTCGCGCACCGGCTGCCCCAAATTTATTATCGCTTAACATATCTTGCACAGCATTAATGGCTTCGGCTTCAGTTTGCGCAACGACCACCCCTTTACCAGCGGCTAAACCATCGGCTTTAACGACGATAGGCGCGCCATGTTGTTTGATATAAGCTATTGCATCGCTAACTTCAGTGAAGTCAGCGTAAAAAGCGGTGGGGATATTATGTTGTTCCATAAACGCTTTGCTAAACGCTTTGGAGGCTTCTAGTTGAGCGCAAGCTTGGCTTGGCCCTAAAATACTTAGGCCTGCCTGTTGAAATTGGTCGACAATACCTGCTGCGAGTGGCGCTTCTGGGCCAACAATGGTTAGTGTAATTGCATTATTGGCTGCGAAGTTTTGTAAGGCTATGCAATCTGTGGCGGCGATATCAAGGTTGCTGACGTTCTCCATAGCTTGCGTACCCGCGTTCCCAGGGGCAACATAAATGTGCTGTACTTGTTCTGCTTGGGCTAGCTTCCAGGCTAAGGCATGCTCACGACCACCATTACCGATGATTAGTATTCTCATGTTTACTCGCAATATTCTGTTTACAATAATCATGTTGATAATAACTGGAGTTGTCCATGACTTCAACCATGCAACTCTTGGATGGCGACGGATATATAAACCTCAATCACCTATTGCTGATTGAGGATATTTCAACTATAGTCGCCATTTATTTATTCAAGGAGTGATTTCATGTTTCGTAAGCTTACTTTTATTATCAGTTTTTTCTTTATGCAGTGTCGCGTTTGCTTTGCCGCAAACAGGTGCCAAAGCCAATGACAGCCAGATTAATCAATTTATGTCGATAACGCCGATTTTAGGTGAAGACAATACTAGTCTTACGGAGTTTTCTTATAAAAAAAATGGTAGTTTGGCAGCTGACAGTGGAACCATTAAGGATAATAATGGGACTTTAATGTATGGTGCTCTATTTGACATTAGCTATCGCTCTACCCCGAAAGAGGAAAACTTTCTTGGTTTTGAAACCGGCTATATTATTTCAACAGAAGATTCACATTCTGGTGAGATAGAGGAACCCGTGGGGCCGAAAACTATTTCAGTTAACTATAAATTTTCGTATACACAAATCCCAGTATTGATGACCTATACGGACATGTCAATTAATCATAAATTTTCGATTGTCGCAAAAATTGGCCCAAGTATCGTTAATTTTGAAAGTAGACTATCTGGCCCTTCTGAATATAGTTTAATCACAAAATCTAATTCAGCGATGTTATTAACGCTAGGGTTAGACGCACATTTCCATGTTCGACCAAATTTAGATATCATGATAGGCTTTATGGCGTCACCAACCGCATTATTGCTTAATGGTGCTACTGATACCAACGGTATTGCTCTTAATGGTATTTGGAGTATCTATGGTGGTGTTTCGTATTATATATAAAAATAGTAAACTCTTAAAAAAGGTAGCTCAGGCTGCCTTTTTTAATAAGCGATTACTTGAATTAAAATTGCTTAATGTCTAAAGTGACGCATGCCGGTTAACAGCATGGCAATGTTGGCTTCATCGGCAGCGGCGATAACTTCTTTGTCTCGAATTGATCCACCGGGTTGAATAATACAGCGTATACCTGCTTCGGCAGCGGCATCGATCGCATCACGAAAAGGAAAGAATGCGTCTGAAGCCATGACGGAGCCGGCAACAACTAAGCCTTCTTCATCGGCTTTCATCGCGGCAATTTTGGTGCTTATTACCCGGCTCATTTGTCCTGCACCGATACCAATAGTCATATTATTTTTAGCATAGACAATCGCATTTGATTTAACAAACTGGCAAACTTTCCAAGCGAATAAGCAATCCCGAATTTCTTCTGCGGTGGGTTGGCGTTTGCTAACGACTTGCAAATCATTGACATTAATTGGTGCGATATCTTTATCTTGAATTAATAAACCGCCGGTGATTTTTTTGTAATCTAAACTGGCCGGTAGTATTTTAGGTAGATCTCCGCAACGTAATACACGTATATTCTTTTTGCTGGCGGCAATAGCGAGCGCTTGCTCGGTAATGTCGGGGGCAATAATGACTTCGACAAACTGCTGCTCAATAATGGCTTGCGCCGTCGCTGCTTCCAAAGGTTGGTTGAAGGCAATAATGCCGCCAAAGGCTGAGGTTTTATCGGTCGAAAAGGCTTTTTCATAAGCGGCTAATTGATTGTCGGCTTCGGCAACACCACATGGATTCGCATGTTTAACAATCACGCAAGCGGGTTGTATGATAAATTGTTTCACGCATTCTAACGCTGCATCGGTATCGGCGATGTTATTTTAAGATAGCGCTTTACCTTGCAATTGTTCGGCGGTGCTAATGGAGCTTTCATGTTGCTCATCCGAAATGTAAAAAGCACTCTTTTGATGGCTGTTTTCACCATAGCGGAGCTCTTGTTTTTTATTGAATTGCACTGTGTAGGTATTAGGAAAAGCGGCTTTACTTTCAATGCAACCCAAATAATTTGAAATGGCAGCATCATAATTAGCAGTATGAGCAAAAGCTTTTTGCGCTAATGTGAAACGTGAGGCCAGAGATGTAACGCCATTATTTTCGGATAGTTCGGTAACCACATTAACATAATCCTCAGGCTCAACTATGACACTAACGGTGTGATAGTTTTTAGCTGCTGAGCGGATCATTGTTGGCCCACCAATATCTATATTTTCAATGGCTTCAGCCAAATCGCAATCAGGTTTAGCAATAGTTTGCTGAAAAGGGTAAAGATTGACCACCACAATATCGATTGGCAAAATATCTAATTCTTCCATAATGGCATCATCAATACCACGACGTCCTAATAAAGCACCGTGAATTTTGGGGTGTAAGGTTTTGACGCGACCATCCATCATTTCTGGATGGCCGGTGTAGTCGGAGACATCAGTTACTGGAATGTTTTTCTCACGTAATAATTTAGCCGTGCCTCCAGTGGAGAGGATCTCAAAATTTAGTTTGTGTAATGCTTGAGCGAATTCGGCAATACCGGTTTTGTTAGATACACTGATTAGAACTCTTTGCATGTTTGGACCTTGTTGTTAGTTGAGAGGGCTTGCTCGAGCAGCTTCATCCTGAGCCCTCGTAAGTAAGATAGGTTTAGGAGGGTACAAAAACAAAAAAGCCCAACAAAGATGTCGGGCTTTCCTAAACGCTTTAGCTTAGTCTAAATCGTAACGCTTTAATTTTTTGCGCAACGTTCCGCGGCTAAGACCTAGTAAAATCGAAGCCTTAGATTGGTTGCCACGAGTAAATTCCATTGTTGTTTCTAGAACAGGTGGCTCGATTTGCTCTAGAACCATGTCATAAATTTCTGAAGGTTCACCACCTTCAACATGAGAGTAGTAATTTTTCATTGCCGAAAAAACACAGTCTTTTAAAGGTTTGTTGGTAGTATTCATTTCAGCATTAAAAGTGCTTTCAGGTCTGACAACTGTTTCAACAGCATCAGTGACTTGCGTAATTGCGGGAGAAGATTCCGCGATATTCTCAAATGTTTGCGTGCTCATGCAATAACATACTCCATGTTCGTAAATATTAATAACCAAATAGTTTTCGTATTGCGCTTAACTGTGCTTTTGCCGAGTCGAGTCCATTGAACTCTCGCCGAAATTGCGTTACATCAGGGTGTGCATTTAAATACCAACCAACATGTTTTCGAGCAATACGAACGCCCAAGAATTCATCGTATAGTGAATAAAGATTTTCCAAGTGTTGCAAAATAATGTTACAGACTATTTTTTGGCTGGGTGGTAGCAAATGCTCACCGGTCGCTAAAAAATGTTCAATCTCTTGAAAAATCCACGGCTTGCCTTGAGCAGCGCGTCCCAGCATTATAGCATCAGCACCTGTGTACTCAAGAACATATTTGGCTTTTTTTGTACAATTTATGTCCCCGTTGGCAATTACCGGAATTTGAACATTTTCCTTAATGGTTTTTATGGTGTCATACTCGGCTATTCCCTTATACTTCTCCTCACGTGTGCGACCGTGCACGGCGAGCGCGGCAATGCCGGCTTGTTCTGCTAGCTTGGCAATGGCCACTCCGTTGCGATTTTCTACCGACCAGCCGGTGCGAATTTTCAAGGTGACGGGGACATCAACCGCCTCAACTACTGCTTCAAGTATTCTTGCTACTAATTCTTCATCTTTTAGTAAAGCTGAGCCACAGGCTTTCTTACAGACTTTTTTGGCGGGACAGCCCATATTGATGTCGATGATCTGGGCCCCAAGGCCTACATTATATTGCGCGGCTGCGGCCATCATGGCCGGATCGGCTCCAGCAATTTGTACTGAACGTGGGTAGCTTTCATCATTGTGGCTTGCCCGCTGCAATGATTTTTTGGTTTGCCATAGTTCAGGTTTGGAGCTCATCATTTCTGATACGACTAAACCGGCTCCCATTTGACTGCAAAGTTGGCGAAATGGCCAATCAGTTACACCTGCCATGGGGGCTAGGAATAGGTTGTTTTTTAAAGTGTAAGGACCGAGCTGCATATTAGAGGTCGGTGAGTTTAGCTTTTCGTTTGCACCCAGCTAAGCGAACCCAATCATCTTCTTGATATGCAGGTTCCATAGAAAAATAAGGCTGATAAGCTAGGCTAACAGATTCTGCTTGCTCAGCCAAAATGCCTGATAACACAATGTCACCGTTAGGTGTGACATGGCTAGCCAATGTTTCGACTAAATTAATTAAAGGATTAGCTAGGATATTGGCGACCATAATATCGGCCTGATAGCCTTCCGGTAAGTCGGCATTTTGGCCGCAGGAAAGCTTGCTAAAATCAACATCATTGCGTCGACCATTTTCATTGGTGGCTGTCACGGCTTGTGGATCGTAATCAATTGCCCATACATGTGCTGCGCCAAGTTTTAAGGCGGCGATGGCTAAAATACCTGAGCCACAACCATAATCGATAACGGTTTTGCCGACGACATCATGTTCTGCGAGCCATTGTAAACACATTGCAGTTGTTGGGTGGGTACCTGTGCCAAAAGCAAGGCCTGGGTCGAGCAGTAAATTAACGGCGCTGGGATCCGGAATATCGTAACCTGTCGGCACTACCCAGAGATTATCGCCAAACTGCATTGGTTTAAAATATTCTAACCAAACGCGTTCCCAATCTTGGTCAGCTAATAATTCTATTTTTACATTTAACGTTTGCCCAGGGTGTAGGTCTTGCAGCTGGCCTGCGACTTTACGTACGTCATCATCCAAGGTGAACAGAGCGGTGAGTTTGGTTTTGCTCCACAATGGAGTTTCGCCAATTGCGGGTTCAAATAAAGGCTCGTCTTCGGCGTCTTGTAAAGTAATGCATAGAGAGTCGAGTGCTAGTAGCTCTTCTTCAAGGATACTAGCTTGTTCAGATGGAATGATGATGTGTAATTGTTGCCATGACATAGTATTAATTATAGCATAATTAATCGTTTGTTCTATTGTAGATGGTCCTGCTCCAGCTCTTAGAGGCCACAATTCTGTGACAATACTTTGGGAGGTGTTTGTGTGGGAGCGCTATGTTGTTAGGCGTTATTTCGACAATATTTGTCAAAAGTATTAAGTCTTTAATTTACGCGTCGGTAATATCAATCATTTTGGGGTGTTATTGTTATTAACAGCTTATATATTAAGGTGAGCTTAATTTTTTTGATTAGGGAAGTTTTATTTGTAATAGACGCTTCAGGAGTCATTCCATTTTATTGGAGGCATTAGTTTTTTTGCAATTTCTTCTCAAGGTAATGAATACTCACGCCACCTTGCTGAAACTTACCTGAATCGAGAATTTTTTTGTGCAATGGAATATTGGTTTTAATACCATCAATGACCATTTCATCGAGTGAGTTGCGCATTCTGGCCATGGCGTAATTGCGATCTTTGCCAAAGCAAATTAATTTTCCGATCATCGAATCATATTGCGGTGGTACTTTGTAGCCACTATAGATGTGTGAATCGACTCGTACACCCATGCCGCCTGGAGCGTGATATTGATTTATGGTGCCCGGGCATGGTGTAAAGTTTTCTGGATCTTCGGCATTGATGCGGCATTCAATGGCATGGCCTTTGAATTTGATGTCGGATTGGTCGAAGCTAAGTTTTTCACCCATGGCAATTTTGATTTGTTCTTTAACTAAATCAATACCGGTGATCCATTCGGTGACGGGGTGTTCGACTTGTAAGCGGGTATTCATTTCAATGAAATAGAATTCACCATCTTCGTATAAAAATTCAAATGTGCCTGCGCCGCGATAACCCATTTCTTTACAGGCTTTAACGCATTTTTCACCAATACGCTTGCGTTGCTTTTCAGTAATACCTATGGCCGGGGCTTCTTCGATCACTTTTTGGTGGCGGCGCTGTACGGAACAATCGCGTTCACCTAAATGGACAACGTTACCGTATTCGTCGGCTAGGATTTGGAATTCAATATGGCGTGGATTTTCTAAGAATTTTTCCATGTACAACGTGTCGTTATCAAAGGCAGCTTTGGCTTCTTTGCGTGTCATAGAAATTGCATTTAATAATGCGGCTTCATTATGCACAACACGCATACCGCGACCACCACCACCACCGGAAGCTTTTATCATAATAGGGTAACCGACTTCTTTGGCTAACTTGAGATTTTCTTTATCATCAAGCCCTAATGCGCCTTCAGAACCTGGTACGGTTGGTACGCCCGCTTTTTCCATAATAACTTTAGCGGAGATTTTGTCACCTAATGCATCAATTGTTTCGGCTTTAGGGCCGATGAAAATAAAACCACTTGATTCAACTTGTTCGGCAAAATCGGAACGCTCGGATAAAAAACCATAGCCTGGATGCACGGCATCGGCATCGGTAATTTCTAATACACTAATGATGCTAGGAATATCCAAATAACTTTCTAGGGCTGCTGCTGGGCCTATGCATACAGCCTCATCGGCTAGTAATACATGCTTTAAATCGCGATCGGCCGTGGAATAAACGGCAACGGTTTTAATGCCCATTTCTTTGCAGGCACGTAACACGCGTAAAGCAATTTCACCGCGGTTAGCGATGACGATTTTTTTTATGGTTTTCTTTTGCACGTCTACCATATTAATCTTCTTCTATTAGAAATAGAGGTTGGTCGTATTCAACAGATTTACCGCTATCGACTAAGCGAGCTTTAATGGTGCCAGTCGCATCAGCTTCGATTTGGTTGAACCTTTTCATGGCTTCAATGATGCAAATGGTATCACCAACGTTCACATGGTCGCCAACTTTAACAAAGGCTTCAGCTTCAGGGGCATTGGAGACATACATTGTGCCAACCATCGGTGAGCGAACCACATGACCTTGTAAAGCATTTTCATCTTTTGCCGGAGCCACTGCAGTAGCGACAGGAGCTGCGATTTGTACTGGTTCGGCAACAGCGAAGTGTTGCTGCTGTGCCACTGGGGCACCACGACTAATGCGTACGGATTCTTCACCCTCGTGAATTTCTATCTCATTAACGCCAGTTTCGTCAATTAATTCAATGAGTTTCTTGATTTTGCGTAAGTCCATAACGACCTCATATGTTCTGATTTTGTCGGTAAAGTGTAACTAAATGTTGCTAACTTTAGGTTAATTGAGATCGATTTTGCCAGAAAAAAATGAGAATGTCTATTACTTGAGTAGAAAAATATTTTTTAGGCTCAATAATATATAAAGGTTCGTTGATTGATTTTGAGGTTATACTAACGTCGCGATCTTAATCTGCTACAAGCTGCCATGCAATGCTGGCTATCTTGGAGTGAATCGCATAAAATCTGTGACTAATGCATTAGAAAAATAGGAATAGAGCTCTATGATGAAAAACGTTAGCAAACTCGCACTGGCAGTATTGATATTTGTATCGAGTACATCAATACTAGCTTCTGAGTATTTGGGTTCTTATGCGGGTTTTCAAGGTTTCTATGTAGGGGGCGCCGGTTCTTATAATTTTCTTCAAGCACAAACGACTCCTAGCGTTATATATTATGCCAGTGCTTCTAGCGCTGGTGCTAACTTAAATCGGCACCGAAAGACTTTAACGCAAACTAAGAATCAATTAGATGGTTATGCTGAAATAGGCTACGCTTTTGTTAATCAGCAACATTATTATTTGAGTTTTAGTCTTTTTAGCGAAACGCATGCGCAAAAATATGAGTCGCCTGGTTATAGTGCAACCGTTGCCGGTGACCCAACAACAACACATGTGAGCTCAGGCTTTACAGTACGGGCGCCAAATGTTCTTGGTATTAAAATGTCACCGGGGTATTTGGTGTCGCCAAATGATTTGATTTATTTAAATTTGGGTGGTGTTTTTGGAAATATGAAATATGTCATCGGTGAATCTTACTATGAAACTAGCGGTGTGAAAGTGCAGGCCAGTGAGTTAGTGGCTAAGAAGCAAACGAAAGATGCTTATGGTTTTGTCGGGGGCTTAGGTTACGAGCATTTATTTGCTGAGCATATGGGGCTGTTTATTGCTTATAACTATACTTATTTAAGCAGCAAAGCCGAACGCGATACTCTTACATACAGGCAGCGCAAATGAACGTGATGAAACGTATAAAACACAATTTGCTAATAGTGAATTAAGCTTGGGCTTAAGAATTCGTTTCTAAAAAGCCGTACAAAATAATGATTTATATGTTTTATAATGTTTGTGAGCTTAAGGTCTCTTCTATAGTGGTCAAAGATCAAGGCGTTAGTCGATTGGACTCCACAAAAATTACTGTTATACTGTTGCTCTGCCTATATAGGGCAATTAATTTTTACCTAAATTTAAATAGAGGAGAATAAAATGAAAGTTAAATTGTTTAGCGCTTTATGCCTAGGTTCATTATTAGCGATGGGGACAACTTCTTACGCTGATTTCAATTTCATTAATCACACGGGTGATAATTTATTAATTCAGCCATGCAAAACATGGTTACAAGAATTGTAAAAAGTTTGAGCCTATTCCGCATCCTGGTTATTTTATATCACTTGGCGAATATGCTAAAAGCCATTTCATTGTGGGTTTAGGTAAGCCAGGTCGTCAGTGCCAACAAGCTTTTAATGTTTATGAAGCACCAGGTACGGCACGCTTTCTTGGAACAATCAAAATTTATTCGCATGATACGGATGGTTTTGTGGACCAACAAGTTCGCATTAGTAAGGGCTCTCGCTTAGAGGGTAAAGTTTCTAAAGATGGTGGTACGGTTACCATTACTCGTTAATAACTTACTTTAGAAAAAAAGCATTGTCATCGTTGGTGACGGTGCTTTTTTTTACTTTATTTTTTTGCTTCCTGTAACAACTGTAGAAATTTATTTTTACTTATCTCCCCCGTTATGCGTTTTTCTATTTGGCCATCTTTATTAAAAAAGATAATCGTTGGTGGGGCGTATACGTTTAAATGTTTTTGCAATGCTTTGTCAGTATCATCATTAGCGGTGACATCAGCACGAATTAAGACGACGTTTTGTAAAGCTTGTTGCACATCAGGCTGACTAAATACATTTTGCTCCATTAGTTTGCATGACACGCACCAGTCAGCATAAAAATCTAATAGTATTGTTTTTCCATGTGCTTTGTTTAATGCTTGGTTTAATTCAGTAACTGTTTTGACGGGAATAAAGTGTAAGTGTTGGCTGTTTTGTTTTGAGCTTAATGGGTGCAGAGGATCTTGATTACCCATCGCGCCACCAATGATTAACACCAGGCCAACTGCTAACCATAATCCAAGTACAAGCTGCCACAAGCGCAGCCAACCTTTAAAGCGTTTAAGAGTGAATATACCTAAGTAAATTGCGCTGACGATAGCAATAATTCCCCAGAGCAATAAGCAGATATAACCGGGTAGTAAACGATACAATAACCATACTGCTGTTATTAATAAGAGAACACCGAAAATAGTTTTCACGGTGTTCATCCACTGGCCAGCTTTGGGTAAAAATTTACCGCCTAATGTGCCAATAAATAATAATGGCACTCCCATGCCCAGGCCCATAACAAATAGAATAACGCCGCCTAACGCCGCTTGGTCTGATTGGGTAATATAGGCTAACGCTGCTACGAGTGGGGCACTTATGCAAGGTGACACAATTAATACTGAGAGTGCACCCATAATCGCTACGCCAATGTAGGAGCCGCTTTTTTGTTGGTTACTCAGCATGGTGAGCTTGCTGTTCCAAGCATTAGGTAAGCGCAATTCATATAAGCGAAACAATGAGAGGGCTAAGCCAACAAATAATAAAGTGAATACAATTAAAACCCACGGTGTTTGCAATGCCGCTTGTAAATTTTTACCTGCGAGGCCGGCAAGTAAGCCGGCAGCCGCATAAGTCACGGCCATTGCTAAAACGTAAGTGAGTGAGAGTAAAAAAGCCTGCAAGGTTGTGCGTTTAGCACCGACGATGATGCCAGATAAAATTGGGATCATGGGTAATACACAAGGGGTAAAGGCTAGCAATAGGCCAAAACCAAAGAAGGTTAACAAGGTGAGTAAAAGATTTTTTTGGACTTTTACAATCGATGCTGCTGTTGCTTTTACGGGAAGCGGGGCATTGGTTATCGAGGCAATTTGCGCGCCGAAATTAGATAATTGCACGGTGAGTATTTTACGTTGTGGCGGGTAGCAATAACCAGCGGTTGAGCAACCTTGATAATCGACGATTACACGAAATTCATCTGGTTGATAATTCCAAATAGGAATGCGAATTTGCAATGGGCCTTCATAAGCTTGGTAGTTGCCCAAGATGGCATCATGATGCGAAGTTCCGATGGGGAGTTGATAAGAACCTAAACGGATAGCAGTATCTTGGGCAAGTTTAATATGGATACGATCTTTATAAAGTTGATATTCTGGAGCGATATTCCAGTTAAGTTGTAATTGCCGCTGCTGTATCTGAGCGCTTAGTTGAAAAGCTTGCTCTACAGGAATAGGCTGTGAGTTTGCGAAGGCTGAACTCATGAAAAGTATTAGTAGACTGGCGCAGAAAATTTTCATTATTGTCCTTGTTGGTTGTGAGTCATGATTTATTGATCATGGCCCTTGAATTCTTAAGTTATGGCTCAATATATAAATCACTAAATTTCAACTAAGAGTGTTTTACCTTAAAGATGCGTACTAGGCAAATTTTCAAATGGTTTCTATTAATCTGGGTCGCCCTAGAAATTGCTGGCTTTATTTGGGTCGGTGAGATGATTGGCGCTGGCTGGACTATTCTACTAATTATTGCTGGAATGGTAATTGGTATGAGCTTATTGCGTAGTGAGGGCATGAAGGCCGCAAATGCCTTAATGCTGAAAGTGCGCAGTGGGCAAAAGCCAAGCCCTGAAGAAGTGATGCAAACTCCATTTTTAATGTTTGGTGCAGTATTACTGATTGTTCCTGGGTTTTTAACCGATATTCTAGGCATTTTATGCTTTTTACCTATGTTTCGCCGCTTGTTAACCGCTTTTCTTCTCAAGAAAATGCCGAAAAAAACTAAACCAGCAAAGCCCGAAGCTGAACTTCATCAAGGTCGAACCTTTGAAGGAGAGTTTCATGAAGATAATAAAGACTAGTTTAGAGACTTGCTATTTTCATTAAGCCAACTACAATTTTGGCAACGATTTTTTTATTTAACTTAATATAACAGTAGGAGAGTAAATACAATGAAAATACGTCCATTGCATGATCGTGTAGTGATCCGTCGTATGGAAGAAGAAACCACCACTAAGGGTGGCATCGTGCTTCCAGATACAGCGACTGAGAAACCAAGCCGTGGCGAAGTTATCGCTGCAGGTCCGGGTAAAACTTTGGATAATGGAGATGTGCGCAAGCTTGAAGTGAAAGCGGGTGACCAGGTCTTGTTCGGCAAATATGCCGGAACCGAAGTGAAGATTGATGAAGAAGATATTGTGGTGATGCGTGAAGACGACATCATGGGTATCGTCGAATAAGAATTTAGGAGAAGATAAAAATGGCAAAAGATATTCGTTTTGGTGATGACGCCCGTCAACGTATGGTGAACGGCGTTAATATATTAGCCAATGCAGTTAAAGTAACGTTAGGACCAAAAGGTCGTAACGTAATTCTAGATAAATCATTCGGTGCGCCGACTATCACTAAAGATGGTGTGAGTGTGGCGAAAGAGATTGAGCTTAAAGATAAGTTTGAAAACATGGGCGCGCAAATGGTCAAAGAAGTGGCTTCGCAAACTTCTGATATCGCTGGTGATGGTACAACAACAGCAACCGTATTAGCGCAAGCAATTGTATATGAAGGTATGAAATCTGTAGCAGCTGGCTTAAATCCAATGGATTTAAAGCGTGGTATTGATAAAGCCGTTGAAGCGACTGTAGCGGAATTGAAGAAGCTTTCTTCACCTTGCGCAGACAATAACGCTATTGCTCAAGTGGGTACAATTTCAGCTAACTCGGACAAAGCTGTTGGCGATATTATTGCTGAAGCAATGGGTAAAGTGGGTAAAGAAGGTGTTATTACTGTTGAAGAAGGTTCTGGTTTAGAAAATGAATTAGATGTGGTTGAAGGTATGCAGTTTGACCGTGGTTATTTATCGCCTTACTTTATTAATAATCAGCAAAGCATGGGTGTTGAATTAGATGCGCCGCTTATTTTATTAGTCGACAAGAAAATTTCTAACATCCGTGACATGTTACCGATTTTAGAAGCTGTAGCCAAAGCGAGCAAACCATTATTCTTAATTGCCGAAGATGTTGAAGGTGAAGCCTTAGCAACATTAGTGGTGAATAATATGCGTGGGATTGTGAAAGTTGCTGCGGTTAAAGCTCCTGGTTTTGGTGATCGTCGTAAAGCGATGATGGAAGATGTTGCTATCTTAACCGGTGGTACTGTTATTTCTGAAGAAGTCGGTCGTAACTTAGAAAGTGCTTCTATCGATGATTTAGGTTCTGCGAAACGTGTGGTTATTACTAAAGATAACACTACTATTATTGATGGTGCTGGTTCGGCTGGTGATATTGAAAACCGTGTAGCGCAGGTACGTGCACAAATTGAAGATACATCTTCCGATTATGACCGTGAAAAACTGCAAGAGCGAGTGGCTAAATTAGCTGGTGGTGTTGCCGTGATTAAAGTTGGTGCGGCTACTGAAGTTGAAATGAAAGAAAAGAAAGCGCGTGTTGAAGATGCATTACATGCGACTCGTGCAGCCGTTGAAGAAGGTGTTGTACCGGGTGGCGGTGTTGCGCTTATTCGTGCAATGGAAGGCATTAAAGATCTTAAGGGTGACAATGAAGACCAAAACGTGGGCATCGCTTTAGCGCGTCGCGCAATGGAATCACCTTTACGTCAAATCGTGTCGAATGCTGGAGATGAATCTTCGGTTATTCTTGATAAGATTAAGCAAGAAAAAGGTAACTTCGGTTACAACGCGGCAACAAGTGAATATGGTGACATGATTGCCATGGGAATCTTAGACCCAACGAAAGTAACGCGGAGTGCGATTCAAAATGCAGGTTCAGTAGCGGGTTTATTGATCACAACTGAATGCATGATTGCTGAATCACCTAAAGAAGAAGAGCCGGCTATGCCAGACATGGGCGGAATGGGTGGAATGGGCGGTATGCCTGGCATGATGTAAAATATGCCATTCTAGCTGTGCAAAGGTAATGCCAGTCAGTTCTTAACTGACTGGCATTTTTGGTATACGACGGTGTGCACTTACGACCTTTATGTTATAGTCAGAATAGTTATTCTAAGTTAAAATCAATAAGGGGAATGAATATGGGGATTAATTTAAAGCGTGATTGTAAAGTAGGTTTCATCTTTTTAGCTTCAATGGTCGTTTCAACTTATGTTCTTGCAAGTCCTTGCACTGAAGGTGGTGGCTTCCCGATGGACTACGTTATTGAAACAACGCAAGCACCAGTTACCGTTGGAAACTCAGTTGCTATTTGTACGATGTCTGCTCCTAGCAGTAAGAGTGTTCCTGTTTCACTCTCATATTTAAGAATGCCTTCGTCATCAATTTCAGCAAATGTAGATTTTTCAGATCTAGATAGTCAATCGACTTTGAAAGTTGTTAATAATTGGATGGAACCTTTTAAGCAATATACAGTTTATCCCAATAAGCCACTTCAAGTTAAATTTACTTATTACTCCAGAAATGATTATGCGGCTGGCCCAACTTATGATGTCTATGACTTTTGTGCCGCAGGCTTACTGCAAATTAATTGCACGATTATTAAGCAAAATGGATATACAAAAATACCTTTTAGCTTAAGCTAAATATTGTGATATCGGCTAAATTATAGAAAGAGGTCATTGTTTGTCGCAAATTCAACTTATCGTCATTCGGTGTTTCGGATGAAAGTTTGATTTGTAAGCTTAAATCGGTTTCGGAGTCGGCGTGGGTTAATGCCATTTCTTTACTGATCTTTCCGGATTTAAATAATGATAATAAATATTGATCGAACGTAAACATATGTTCGTGATTGCTTTTGCTCATGGTTTCTTTCAATTCTTCGATTTGGCCTTGTTTAATCAATTCTTGAATGCGGGCAGAGCCTATGAGTAACTCGAAAGCGGCGATTTTTTTATTATCTGTGCTGGTGAGCATGCGTTGTGAGATTATAGCTCGTAGATTTAAGGATAAATCTAACAGTATTTTTTGGCGCATATCGATAGGGAAGAAACTCACTATTCGCTCGACGGCCTGATCGGCATTATTAGCATGTAAGGTAGAGATGACTAAGTGGCCAGTCTCGGCAAAGTTAAGTGCATATTCCATCGTCTCAGCATCGCGGATTTCACCGATTTGAATGACATCAGGTGCTTGGCGTAATGTGTTTTTTAATGCTTCGCTAAAAGAATGTGTATCGACACCAACTTCTCGCTGACTTATGACGCATTTTTTATGTTGGAAGATATATTCGATTGGATCTTCAACGGTGATGATGTGGCCGTACTCTTGTTCATTGCGATAATCGAGTAAGGCTGCCATAGATGTGGATTTACCCGCGCCAGTTGAGCCGACAAATAAGATCAATCCATGTTTGCTCATCATTAATGTTTGTAAAATTTCGGGTAGTCCTAAATCTGCGAAAGAAGGAATTTCTGTTTTAATGGGGCGAAGAACTAAAGCTGGGTTATCACGTTGCTGATAAAGGTTTACTCGATAACGTGTGCCATTTTTTGCTTTGTAGGATAAATTTAATTCTTGTTCTTTTTGCCACTGTATTAATTGTTCTTCGGTGAGTAACTGTGTAATGATATTTTCAATATCACTTTTGCTTAAAACGGTTTCACCAGCTTTATGCAGTTGATCATTAATTCGTAAACTTGGCGGAAGGTCAACCGTGAGGTAAAGGTCTGAGCCTTCTTGTTTGGTTAAAGTGTTTAAAATTTCATCAAGTTCCATCATACTAGTATTTTCCTTTTGTTCACTTATTATCCAGAGTTGCTTATTGAATTGCAAGTTTAATAGTTTCTTAAGAATAACTTTGTATCATCAACTGTAATAATTTATGAGGTGGTCAATGGAAGCGGCACAAACAATGAAAAACGAAAATGATTGTCAAACTATTGAGCATGATATTGCAAGTGGACGACTTTATAAAACCTATTTGTTATGCCCTGATATTGAAAAATATATTCAAATAGATGATTTAAGTACTGTGACCTGTCAGCCTGGTTTTTTAGAGCAACTGGACAAAAGTTTAGACCAACAAAGTATTTTCTTTTATGAGGAAAACCCTAGAGAGAAGCATCAATTCGCTACACCAAGCACGGTGATGGTAACTTTATTAGTCCCGCCTAATTTTATTCTTTGTGTCGATGGTATTCTAAGTTTGAAGCGAGGCCAACTAACCAAAGCACATGTGTTAGGAATTTATCTTTTTCGTGATAGCGATCAATTCTTTAATAATTCTGAATTTGACATGGCTTTTCTACACAACAACTCATAGCTTATCTAGCTTTAGCCGCTTTATACATAATACAGCCGATTAAGGTAAGTACTATACAAATTAGTATCCAGTAAGTTCCAACGATAATCGCTAGCACTCCAGCAGTAATACTGCACAAAAGAGTGATCACTAAAGCAGCCCCTTTTTTGGCGCTGTACATACTGACCGAGAAAATAATGGCTAGTAGAGTGAATAATGCAATAAACCAAGCATAAGCTGAATGTTCAATTGGACTATTATGAGAGAAGATATCATATAGTGCCAGAATAAAGGCAATAGTGCTGAACAAGAGTGCGATTGTAGTACCAAGTTTGCTGCGACTTTTCATCTGAATAACTCCTTAAGTTTTGTTAGAGGCTATGGTAGCAAGATTTACGGGTATTGGGCTAGAGGTGGTTAAATTATGCACTGTGGCAAGCAGGCCAATAAATCTCGCATCTTGAAGCGTTTTCGGTATAATCAATTCATCTTATTAACAAATAATAGAATTTTGAGGGCAGCATGATTGATGAGCAGGGGTATCGCGCCAATGTCGGGATGATTCTGATCAATAAATGTCAGGACGTCTTTTGGGCCGGTCGAGTTGGACAGCCAAATGCCTGGCAATTTCCTCAAGGTGGCATTGATGCTGGGGAAACGCCAGAAGAAGCTTTATATCGTGAGCTTTATGAGGAGGTTGGTTTACAGCCTTCCGATGTGCGTTTATTGGCCGAGAGTAAGAGTTGGTTTACGTATAAATTACCGAGAAAATATATGCGCTTTCACAGCAAGCCGCTGTGCGTGGGACAGAAGCAAAAATGGTTTATTTTAGAATTTATCGGTGATGAGAAAAGTATCAATTTTAATCAGGATGAAAAGCCAGAATTTGATCGTTGGCATTGGGTCGATTATTGGCACCCGGTGGAAAATGTTATTTCTTTTAAGCGCCGCGTTTATAAGCAAGCTTTAAGTGAATTTGAGCCTATCATCTTTGGAAAATAATAGTAAAAATTAGAGTCACATACACATGTTGAAATCTTTACGTCGTCTAGTAGAAGAGATGGAAGCCACTTCTGACTTTAGCACTGCGCTTAGCACGCTGGTGAAGCGAGTACGTGAAGCTTTAGAAACAGAATCTTGTGCTATATTTCTACTGGATTTCCATCGCGAGTTTTATTTGTTGGCTGCCAGCGAAGGTTATGCCGATGACTACTTACAAGGTTTAAAAATAAAAGCAGACCAAGGTTTAATTGGTTTAATCGGCGCACATGAAAAAGTCCTCAATCTTGATGATGCACCTAATCACCCTCAATATTTCACCGTGCCTGAATCTGGCGAAGAGATTTATCAAGCGTTTTTAGGTGTACCGATTATGTATGACCGGCGGCTCTTAGGTGTGCTAATGGTTGAGCAGCAAGAAGCTCGACGCTATGCTGAAGAAGAAGAAGCCTTTTTAGTTACGGTTGCCTCACAGTTATCTTCTTATTTTGCACGACAAGAAACGACGGAAATTATTGCCGAACAAATTCAAGTGGGCTCGGAAGATGATACTGTTTTATTAGGCATTCCCAGTGGCTCGGGTGTTGGGATTGGTCAAGCCGTTGTGGTCTATCCATTAGCGAATATTACAGCAGTCCCCGATAAAGAAACCAGTGACATCGACGCGGAAATTGAGGACTTAAAAGTAGCACTTGAGTTAACTCGTGATGAAATTAAAGAATTAAATGAACGGATGAGCGCCAAATTGCCTGCTAGTGAGCGGGATTTGTTTATCGCCTATTTGCGATTGCTCGATAGTAATAGTTTAGAAAAAGAAATTATTGATGATATTAAAAAAGGCCAGTGGGCACAAGGTGCTTTAAAAAATGTGATCCAATTACGCACGCGCCAATTTGAAAGCATGGATGATGCGTATTTACGAGAATGTGCCGCTGATATTCGTGGTCTGGGGCAGCGCGTATTAGCGCATTTGCAGCGTCAAGAAGTAGAAGAATTAACCTATCCAGATAACACTATTCTAATCGGTGAAGAATTATCGGCAGCCGATCTTGCACGCGTACCTCAAGAAAAATTAATGGGTATTGCCTCGGGCAAAGGTTCTTCTAATTCACATGTCGCTATTTTGGCTAGGGCATTAGGTATTCCTGCGGTCAATGGTGTTGATAATTTACCTTGCGCGCAATTAGAAGATAAAGAGTTGATTATCGATGGCTATTACGGTCATGTGTATGTCACGCCAACTACTGCTTTGCGTCAAGATTTTATGATTTTAGCCGAGGAAGAACGGCAGTTAGATGAAAGCTTACAACAATTGCATGACTTGCCGGCGGAGACTACCGATGGCTACAGTGTAAAGTTGATGGTGAATACCGGCTTAGACGCTGATGCTGGTATTGCTTTAGCTGCTGGCTCTGCCGGAGTAGGTTTGTTCCGTTCGGAAATTCCTTTCATGGCACGGCAAACGTTTCCAAGTGAAGAAGAGCAGCGTATTATTTATAAGCAGATGCTAGCGGCTTTTGCGCCGAGCCCAGTATTGATGCGTACGCTTGATGTGGGTGGTGATAAGGCCTTGCCATATTTTCCCATCAATGAAAGTAATCCATTTTTAGGCTGGCGTGGTATTCGTATTAGTTTAGATCGCCCCGATATCTTTTTAACACAAATTAGGGCGATGTTGCTGGCTAATGTTGAATATGAAAATTTACAGATTCTATTACCGATGATAAGTGGCCTACAGGAGTTACTCGAAGCTAAAGCATTAATTAAGCAAGCCCTTGATGAAGTTAGTGAGGGTAAGAATATAAACATGAAGATGCCAAAAATAGGTGTGATGATTGAGGTACCTTCTTCCGTTTATCAAGCTCGCTTATTAGCAAGAGAAGCTGATTTTTTATCCGTTGGTAGTAATGATTTAACACAATATATTTTAGCTGTTGATCGTAATAATGCAAAAGTGTCTGGTATTTACGATGCTTATCATCCTGCTGTTTTGCACGCTCTGCATCAAACCGTGCGTTCAGGTCATCTAGAGGGTAAGCCTGTAGGTATTTGTGGTGAGTTAGCGGGCGACCCGAATGTAACTTTATTATTGCTCGCCATGGGATTTGATAGTTTAAGTACCAATGCGAGTAATTTGCCGCGTATTAAATGGGTAGTGCGGCGGTTTTCCATGCGCAAAGCTAGAGAGGTTTTACGTGAAGTAATGAAGTATAGTGACCCTGCTGATATACGCACTCATTTAGAAGCAACATTAGAACGAGCTGGGCTAGGTGGTTTGATCCGCGCTGGTCGTTAAGGAATTTTTATGCATTTTTATTTTTTCATTTATCCTCTTATTGGGGCTTTTGCCGGCTTTATTGCGGGCTTACTAGGCTTAGGGGGTGGCATTGTTTTAGTGCCGTGTTTGAGTATTGTCTTTCCGTTGTTAGGTTTTGATACTGATCTAAGTATGCACTTAGCATTAGGTACTTCAATGGCAACGATTATTCTTACAACGACCTCATCTGTACGAGTACACCTGCAAAAAGGTAAGCAGGAAATCATTAAACGATTTCTTAAAAAGCTTGGATTTGGTATCGTATTGGGGGCACTTATTGGAGTGTGTATCGCACATTTTTTATCGTCACGCTCTTTGGAATTGATTTTTGGTATTTTAGTTTTGCTGTTGGCAATTCGCGTAGCCTTTATTGGTCGCCAACCTGAAGTTGGAACACATGCTTTACCAAAACCAATGGTCTTAACGGGGATGAGTGTTGTGGTTTCCATGTTGAGCAGTTTACTTGGCTTAAGTGGTGGTGTTTTCTTTGGACCGTTGTTACAGCATTACAAAGTACGTATTCATGATACGGTTGCGATCACTTCGATGTGTGGTTTACTTTTATCTACGATAGGCACATTAAGTTACATCGCAGTTGGCTATCAAGCGACTCACTCAATAGCTTGGAGTACAGGTTATGTGTATTGGCCGGCGTTCATTGGAATTGCTATTACCAGTATGCTTTTTGCACCATTGGGTGTTAAACTAGCGCATCGTCTGCCAGCGCCAACTTTGCGTTGGCTTTTTGTTGGCTTTTTAGTCATCGTAAGTTTAAAAATGTTAATTTTCTGAGGACATTATGCTGCACTGGCCCAATTTAGATCCCATCGCTTTTCACCTTGGCCCTGTGGCTGTTCATTGGTATGGCTTAATGTATTTAGTCGGCTTTTTAGGCGCTTGGCTATTGGGTCTTTATCGTGCCAAAAAATCACATGGTGAGTGGAATGCGGATTTAGTTAGCGATTTACTATTTTATTGTGCGTTGGGTGTTATTCTTGGTGGTCGAGTTGGTTATATGGTGTTGTATAACTTTCCTACTTTAATTGAGCATCCTTTAAGTTTATTTAAGGTGTGGGATGGCGGTATGTCATTTCATGGTGGCCTTATTGGTGTGTTGTTAGCAGCGTGGCTATTTTGTCGTAAAAAGAAAAAGAAATTTTTTCAAGTCATGGATTTTATTGCACCACTTGTTCCTTTGGGTTTAGGCGCAGGTCGTGTGGGCAATTTTATTAATGGTGAACTTTGGGGCCGTGTGACGACCATGTTTTGGGGAATGATTTATCCACAGGCAGGCCCTTTGCCACGGTATCCATCTGAAGTGTATGAGTTTTTATTGGAAGGTGTGTTGCTGTTTATTATTTTATGGTTTTACTCGCGTAAACCAAAACCAAGTATGGACGTGTCTGGTATGTTTTTGTTATGTTACGGTTGCTTTCGAGTTTTTGCTGAATTTTTCCGAGAGCCGGATCCGCAGTATGGCTATATTTTTTGGAACTGGGTGACGGTCGGGCAGCTCTATTCGATACCAATGATTATTGGTGGAGTGGCTTTGCTTTGGTGGGCTTATTCTAAAGCAGCAGGAAAGAAGTTAGCTTCCGCTAAATAAAATCAGTTTTGTTAAGACCTGCGTAAAATGGGTCGAGAGCAGAGACGCTTAATTCTTTGCACAATGTTTATCGTAAGGCATGTGCGTAAGGGAAGTCTTAATTTAACAGCTTCACTACTCTAGGCAACACAATTAGAGGAACAAAAAATAATGAAGCAATATTTAGATTTGATGCAGTACATAAAAGAACAAGGTTCCGTTCGAATGGATCGAACGGGGACTGGAACTGCTAGTGTGTTTGGCTATCAGATGCGCTTTAATTTGCAAGATGGATTTCCAATGGTGACGACTAAAAAAGTACATTGGAAAAGCGTAGTCTATGAATTGTTGTGGTTTTTGCAAGGTAATACTAATGTGAAGTATTTGCAAGAAAATGGTGTGCGGATTTGGAATGAGTGGGCTGATGATGAAGGTGAGCTTGGTCCTGTGTATGGTAAACAGTGGCGTCGTTGGGAAATGAATGATGGGACCATGGTAGACCAAATTCAGCAAATCATTGATACGATTAAAACGGATCCAACTTCGCGGCGTTTGATTGTTAGTGCTTGGAATGTTGGTGAAGTGCCGAAAATGGCATTGCCACCTTGTCATTTATTATTTCAATTCTTTGTTGCTGATGGCAAATTATCTTGCCAATTGTATCAACGTTCTTGTGATGTATTTTTAGGCCTACCTTTTAATATTGCATCTTATGCTTTATTGACACATATGATTGCTCAGCAATGTGATTTAGACGTTGGTGATTTTGTTTGGACCGGGGGTGATGTCCATCTTTATGACAATCACTCTGAGCAGACAAAAGAGCAATTAAGTCGCGAACCTTATCCACTGCCACAATTAAGGATTAACTGTCGCCCTGATTCAATTAATGAATATAAATTTGAAGACTTTGAATTAATTGATTATCAATGTCATCCTTTGATTAAAGGAAAAGTAGCCGTTTAGTGATAAACTTTATAGCTTGAGAGGGATGGTGTATGGTTGATTAAGGTCAGTTAAGGCAAAATTAACTTATCCTTGCTAAAATCTGCATCTTGAATAAAAACACACCAGATAACAAGAGGAACGGATAGCAGAAATACTGCTTCAGCTAATGCTAACTCATTGATATTATTGCAAAATATGAATGGAAAACGATTAATTAAAGGATTGCTGTTAGCCTCGCTTCTCGCGTTTGGTGTTAGCTCGTTATTTGCAGCAACTTCAACGAAAACAACGGCTAATGGGTCAGTAGCGGCCTCTAGTAACGTATTGTCTAGCAATGCTAGCGTGACACAAAATCGTGCTGCAGCAAAATCTTCTTCTTCAGTAAAACGCTCAACGTTGCCTAATTCAGCTGAGCGAGCGGTGACTTTACACCGAACTTCTTCTTTACCTACAATCGTTGCTTCTCAATCATCTACCATGGCACGCAAAGCATCTCGTTCTGGCAAAGAGCATTTGTGGAATTTACAAGGTGTTGATATTAAAAGTGTTATTGCTGAGCTTTCGCGTGAAACTGGCAAGAATTTTATTCTAGACCCGCAAGTGCAAGGCAAGATTACTATTTTGTCGAGCCACCCTATGGGCTCAAAAGAGAGTTATCAAGTTTTTTTATCAAGCCTACGTGTATTAGGTTATGGAGTCGTGCCAGATGGTCGTAATTTAAAAATTGTTCCTGTTCGTGACTCAGGTAGTCAAGCACGATTAGCGAACGCGCAAAGCCCTGGTCAGGGTAACCAAATGGTGGTTCGTGTCATCCCTGTGCATTATGTATCGGCAATGCAATTAATTCCCGCTTTACGCCCATTGTTAGCAACGTGGGGTAATTTGTCAGCTTACTCACCATCAAATGCCGTGGTCGCCTCGGGGACTGCTGGCGGTGTTAATCGGATAGCTAAGATCATTGCTGAGGTGGATACACCTGCGGCGAATGGGATTGATGTGGTTCGTTTAAAGCATGCCGTGGCTGATGACATTGTCAAAGAAGTGAATAAATTGGTTTTAGCCGCTCGTGCTAATGGTGCAAACACTAATGCGACTTTGAGTGCTGATGAGCAAAGTAACAGTGTCTTAATCAGTGGTGATGCAACAAGTCGTTTACGTTTAAAAGTATTAATTGCTAAAATTGATGATGAAGATGCGAATGGTACTAACAACACTCAAGTCGTTTATTTACAATATATTCAAGTTAAAGATATTCTGCCTATTTTAAAGGGCATGGTGCATCAATCAGTATCTTACTCAATGTCTTCTGGCTCGTCGTCGTCCTATTCCGGTAGTAGTTCAGGTGGTGGTTCTGGCTCTACTTTAGGGCAAGCTAGTCCACAATTTATGGCTGCAGCCAATAGTCAAATTAATAACGCGAGTTTGAATAGTAGTAGCTCGTCAGCTAATGATAAAAGTAAAGTGACGATTGTCGGTGATGTGACGAATAATGCCTTGGTTATCACGGCGAATCCGACGGTGATGATTCAATTGCGAAATGTGATTAATAAGTTAGATGTGGCACCGAAACAAGTATTGGTTGAAAGTGTGATTGCTGAAGTTGATGCACAAACAGCGAAGCAGTTAGGTATTGAATGGGGCACGGCGACACCTTCTGCCTCGGCATCTGCAACTGGACTTGATAGTGCTGGTGCTATCTCAAGTTATAGTTACGGTGGTGGTGGCATGGGAGTAGGCTTTGTACAATCTGGTGACATGCGCGCTTTGATTGCGATGATAGCCAGCGATGCGAATTCTAATATTGTGTCGACGCCATCGGTTACGGTCTTAAATAATGCGCCAGCCGATATTGAAGTGGGAGAAAATGTTTCACAGGTTTCTGCAGAATATACAGGTGGGCAAACATCGAGTGATACTTTTGCTCCGCCAACAACTTATCAAGATAAGCAAATTGGTTTAACCTTGAAAGTTATTCCACAAATTACCGGTGACCACTCCGTGCGTTTAGTTATTGATCAAGAGAACTCGGCAATTGTTGATGATGCTACATTGAAAGGTCAAAGTCCTAATGCACCGACTAGTGAAGAAAAAATTAGTACTCAAGTGATGGTCAATAATGGTCAAGTTCTCGTTTTAGGTGGCTTGATTAATTCACAAGATCGCACGGTTTTGAATAAAGTCCCTATTTTAGGTGATATACCGATTATTGGCCGTTTGTTCCAAAGCCATAGCACGACTAAAGTAAAAAAAGATTTGATGATTTTCTTGCGTCCTGTAATCATTCAAAATGAAGCTCAAGCTAAAGCATTAACCCAAAATCGTTATGATTTTATGCGTGATGTGGCAATTTTAAATAACAATAAACAAGGCGTCCTGATCGCATCTTCTACTTTACCAGAACGTGAACCTTCTCAATTACCTTCACCATTCACCGCTAGTCAGTAACGAGGCTTTCTATGGAGACTTTACCTAGTATTCCTTACAGCTTTGCCAAACAAAATGGTATTGTGGTGCAACATGACGACGGTAAGTTGCTGGTGGTGCATAAAGGTGATTTGCCTAGTCACACCTTATTAGAAGTACAGCGTTTTCTTAATCACAGCTTTACGTTAGAAAAAGTGAGTGATGAAAAATTCCAACAAGCATTAACTCAAGATTATAATTTCGGCTCTGATACGGCTATGCAGTTAGCGGAGCATATGGAAGATGACAAAGACTTATTGGAATTATTGCAAGATATTCCTAAGCACCAAGATTTATTAGATTCTGATGATGATGCACCAATTATTCGTTTGTTAAATGCTTTGTTCACAGAAGCATTAAAATTAGGCGCTTCCGATATTCATATTGAAACCTTTGAAGACGCTTTATCAGTTCGTTTTCGGATTGATGGTATCTTGCGTGAAGTCATCAAGCCGCAACGTGTATTAGCGCCGATGATTGTTTCGCGTATAAAAGTTATGGCGAAATTGGATATTGCAGAAAAACGCTTGCCGCAAGATGGTCGTATTTCTTTGCACATTGCTGGGCGTAATGTTGATATTCGTGTGTCGACTTTGCCAACCAGTCATGGTGAGCGTATTGTGATGCGAATTTTAGATAAAAAGAATGCACAGCTAGATTTAACCTCATTAGGTATGTCGGATCAAGATTTATATATACTAAAATCGTTATTGGCAAAACCGCATGGTATTATTTTAGTGACCGGGCCAACGGGTTCTGGTAAAACAACAACTTTGTACGCTGGGCTTACGCGTTTAAACGATAGCTCGCGAAATATTTTAACCGTTGAAGATCCAATTGAATATGATTTACCTGGTGTTGGTCAAACACAAGTGAATGCGAAAGTGGATATGACTTTTGCGAAAGGCTTACGTGCTATTTTGCGTCAAGATCCAGACAGTGTGATGGTTGGTGAGATTCGTGATGTGGATACGGTGGAGATTGCGATTCAAGCAAGTTTAACAGGGCATTTAGTGTTATCAACTTTACATACAAATAGTGCTGTTGGTGCGATTACTCGGTTGAATGATATGGGCGTGGAATCATTTTTATTATCCTCAAGTTTGATTGGTGTAATCGCGCAACGTTTGGTGCGAACTTTATGCCTTCATTGTAAAGAAGCCATTGTAGCCGATGCGGCGCAATGTCAATTGCTAGGTGTCTCTACCGAGAATGCACCGACTATTTATGAAGCGAAGGGTTGTGAGCAATGTGCCTTTATGGGATATGTTGGCCGGACTGGCATTTATGAAATGTTACCTATAGATGAAAATATTCGTACAATGATCCATGATAAGGCGGCTGAATATGCTTTGGATCAGTATGCACGATCTCGGTGGCCTAGTATTCAGATGGATGGTATGAGACGGGTGTTGGCAGGTGTTACCACGTTAGAAGAAGTTTTACGTGTGACGAGTGTTGAGATTTGATACGTTCATTAATGTTGTTTCTGCTTTAGGTTAGCGGGCAGATTAAAATAAATTATTACCATCGAAATTTTTTAAATTTAAAATTGGAGAAAATTGAGGTTTTGAAAGGAACGATCCCGAATCTCAAATCTTAAAAAATGGCAGATTACAGTTATACAGCCCTAGATAAATCTGGCAAGAATAAAAAAGGTGTGCTTGAAGCCGATACGGTGAAAAGTGTTCGGGCATCTTTGCGCGCACGAGGTTTGATGCCATTAACTGTTGCTGTGATCAATCAAGCATCTATTCGTGGTAATAAAGGTCTTTCTGGATTGTTTGCTAAAAGAATTTCGATTACGGAATTGGCTTTGTTAACGCGTCAGTTGGCAACGATGTTATCTGCAGGTATTCCGTTGGATGAATCATTGTTGAGTATTGGTGAGCAGGCAGAAAAGAATCGGATTAAAAGTATCATCATGGCCATTCGAGCTAAGGTCCTAGAAGGGCATACACTTGCCAATAGTATGGGGGAGTTTCCACGGGTATTTGATAATTTGTTCTGCGCTACCGTGGCAGCAGGAGAGAAGACTGGGCATCTTGAGAAATTTTTAGAGCGTTTAGCAGAGTTTATTGAACGGCGCCAAGAGGTGCGTCAGAATGTAACGCAGGCGTTGATTTATCCGAGTATTATTGTTTTGGTATCGATAAGCATTGTGAGTTTCTTGTTAACTTATGTTGTGCCAAAAATGGTGGCGGTGTTTCAGTCGAGTGGCCAGATTTTGCCAACGGCAACTTTGGTATTATTATCGATAAGTCATTTTATTCAAGCCGCAGGTTGGTATGTGGTGATTGGTGCGATTGTATTTGTCATTGTTTGGATACGTATGTTAAAACGGCCTTTATTTAAAGCGTGGGCTGATGCTTGGAGTTTAAGGTTACCTTTATTTGGTAAGTCGATTCGGTTAGTCAACACGGCACGTTTTTCGCATACATTTGCTATCTTAACAGCCGCAGGGGTTGAAGTGATTGAGGCAATGCGTATATCGGCTGATTTGGTGAAGAGTATTCCTATTCGTAAATCTTTAGAGTTGGCAACTCGGCAAGTGCGTGAAGGGGTATCGATTCACCGTAGCTTGAAGGAGACGGGTTATTTCCCGGCAATGAGTGTTTACCTGATTGCCAGTGGTGAAAATAGTGGCAAGTTAGAAGATATGTTGCAGCGTGCGGCGAATAATCAAGAACGCCAAGTGGAGCAGATGATTAATGTGATATTAACATTGTTTGAGCCCTTGATGATTTTGATAATGGGGAGTATTGTGTTATTTATTGTGTTAGCTATCTTGCTGCCACTTTTTAATATTGATCAAATGGTACATTAGAGGTAAAAAATGCGTAAAGCAAAGCGTTATTATTCAGCAGGTTTTAGTTTAATTGAGATTATGGTGGTGGTCATTATCATTGGGATTATGGGGGCGATTGTTATTCCTAAAGTGATTAACAAGCCAGATCAAGCACGTATTGTGCGAGCCAAGCAAGATATTATTTCTATTCAAAGTGCCTTAGATTTATATCGTTTGGATAATGGACGTTATCCTTCTACCGATCAAGGTTTACAAGCTCTGGTGTCAAAACCAAGCTTGCCACCCATTCCACAAAACTGGCATCAGTATTTACGTGAAATGCCGACAGATCCTTGGGGTACGGCGTATCATTATCTGAGCCCAGGTCAGCATAGTGATGTGGATATTTTTACGTATGATCCAACCGGGCAACCGGGTGGTACGGGTGATAAAGCTGAGATTGGCAATTGGAATGCTAAGAGCTAGAGTTACCTCAATCCTAAACTTCCCCCTCAAAGGGGGAAGGAATAAAAATGGCTTTTCATTAATCGAAGTTTTAGTGGTTCTTGTTATCATAGGCGTTGTTGTTGCCGCCGTTACTTTTTCAATTCATGTTAAAAATAATGGCCAAGCAGTTCGTTCGGCAGCTAATATAGTACGTTCGCGTTTACTTTATGCAGAACAGCAAGCGGTGATTCAATCGGCAACATTAGGTGTTGCTTTTACGCAAGATGGATATCAATTTTATCGCTTGGTCGATAATACCGACCAAGCGCAATTCACGTGGCAAGTTATTACCCATCAACAAGCATTAAATTTTCAGCCATGGCCACATGAGGTGAAGCTTTCTCTCACGTTACCTAATGAACCGAATGCGTTAATTCCAAATCAATTACCAAAAGCACCGATGATTGTTTTTGCTGCCAGCGGTACTATTACGCCTTTCACATTAATGATTGGCCATTATAAAATTGTTGGAAAATATAGCGGGGAGGTCACGATCAGTGAGTCATAGAACCCCTAATCTTAATAAAGGTTTTACGTTAATTGAGGTGCTAATTGCCGTTGCTGTTTTAGCCATTGCTTTGATTGCTGTGTTGCGAGTGATTAATGTTGCGATTGGTAACAGCACGTATTTACAAGAAAAAGTGATAGCCCATTGGGTGGTAGAAGATGTGCTGGCAAATACGCGTGTTGGTTTGATAACCATGCCTTCAGCGGGTGGCTTGCAAACCGGGCAAAATACAATGTTGGGGCAAAATATGCATTGGCAGTTACAGTCTGCTAATGTGGGTAACTTGCCCAGTTTAAAAATCATGATAACTGTAAAAGACAGTACCAATAAAAAAACTCTCGATATTTTACAAAGTTATGTGCTTAAGCAAAAGGAACCATATTGAAGCAGCGTGGTTTTACATTGATGGAAATTTTGATTGCGATTTTTATCGTTGCTATCATGTCGGTGATCATGATCCGAGGTTTACAAACGGTAGTTTCCGCTAAAGATAACATTTCCCGTAATGCCGATAGACTGGCAAATGTTACGTTGGCAATGAGTTTATTAGAAAGTGATCTACAAAATGTGATTAATCGGCCGATTACAGATGCGAGTGGTGTGAGTCAAGCACCTGTACTACTTAATGATGATGCGTGGCAAACGTTAGATTTAACCCGAGCCGGTGTGGCAAATCCTTTAGCTCAGTAGCGTAGTACATTAATGCGTATTGGCTACCAAATCCAAAATGGTGATTTGGTTCGTTTGATTTGGCCAGTGCTAGACCCTGTTGCCACGACGAACTCAACCAAAAGAATTTTACTGAAAAACATTACACACTGGCAGTGGCAGTTTTTAGGTTCTGACAATCGTTTTTATCCCTCATGGCCTGCAACGAATGCGGCTAATCAACCGCTGCCTAAAGCGATAAAGATTACTCTGACAATTAGAAAGTGGGGTACAATTACTCGTCTTTTTGTGGTGCAGAATCATGTCGTTTCTAAAGATTCTAGAATAGTATCTTAAAAAGTGTTCAAATCTTGAGCCATCCTCTGATACTTGCTATCCTTGAAAACATGTTTTAATAGGTTAATCTCATGAAACAATTTAAAGTATATCTTATCGTCTTTAGTTCATTATTGTTTGTACTGAGTACTGCCAAAGCGGCAGATGATATTGGCATGTTAGGTCTACACGACTTTAGCCTAGGCAATAATATTAAACCGCAAGAACAAAACATTGAAGAGACTCAACAACTTTGTGTCTATAGTATTCCCAGCGGGAAATATCAAATTGAGTTTATGTCTTCTGATCATAAAATTTTTTACATGCAAAGTGATAAGCATAAAGTGCCAGTAAAGATTTATTGGAACGATATAGAACTACAACCTAATACACCATTAATTTTTACTACTGGTGCAAAAGTAAGACCAACGACCAATTGTCAAAATGTAAAATTAACATATAAAATACAAAATATGAACCATACAAAAACAGCCGGTAGCTACCGAGAAAACATGCATTTTAAGTTAGTTAAAATAGCGTGAATAAACAACAACAATCAGGTGCCGCTTTAATAATGGCTTTACTGTTAGTCGCAATTGTTTCCGCTATCTCCATTGGTATCTTCTTTAGTCAACGCGTGCAAATTCAAAGTGAAACCTTAAAGGAAACTGCGGACCAAGCCTACGCTAATGCTGAATATGCACCACTTTGGGCAAAAAATCGTTTAGCAGTCTTACATACACAGCTGACCCAACAAAAAATCATTCCGCTATGGCCACAAAATATGTCGCCAGAAACGTTTGAGGATGGCAGCATACTCATAAGCCAATTAATCCCAGCTAACAGTCAATTTAATATTAACAATTTAGCCACGCCGGTTTCTTTATATTTACCTGTGTTTGAAAATCTCATGCAAACGGTCGACTCGAATGTGAATGCTGACAAAGCTAAACAGATTGCCCTAAGCACCCAAGCTTGGTTAATAAATGCAGCACAAACGGCTCAATTGAATAATCCTTACGGTAAAATGTCACCGCCATATCAAGCAGCGGACAGGCAAATGGCCAGCAGTAGTGAATTACGTTTAGTCGATGGCATGACCACCGAACTGTATCAAAAGCTGCGCCCTTATATTATTGCACTACCTGATACCAACACGCCAATTGATATTAATAATGCCTCTAAAAGCATTCTCATGGCACTGCTTGAGCAAGATGAAGCGGCAGCGGACGCGGTGATCGACTATCGCAAAAGTCATGGTGGGTTTTTAACAAGCGATTTGTTTTTAGGTTTGCCATCAGTCATCCCTTATTTGGGTAAGAAAAGTCAACTATCGAAAATAATTTCGGCAAAGGAAGCAACGTATTATTTACTGCGCAGCCAAATAAAACATGATAAGCTATCATTTCATGTGCTGACAATTTTGCGTTATGACGCAAGTAAAAAAGCATTAACCATCTTAAGACAAGGGCAAAGCTTATAATGACCACTCACGTTATTATTCGTATTATCGATACTGAACATTTAGATTATTTTATCGAGAATGAGTCCGGGGATATCCTTTCTTCTGGCAGCGCTTTTCATCATGATCAGTTGCCAGAATTTCCAACCGCTACTCAAACAACGCTTATCGTGCCAGGAGAAAGTGTTTTAGTCTTAAATGTACAGCTTCCTAAAATGTCACGTGCACAATTGGTAAAAGCATTACCTTACGCACTAGAAGAGCAATTAATAGATGAGCCAGAAGCTTTACACTTTGTGCCAGGTAAGCAAGATATCGCCGGTAACATCAGTGTAGCCGTTGTTAAAAAACAGTTAATGATAGCTTGGCTAGAGCAATGTTATGCCTTAAATCTTTTTCCCAAAATAATTTTACCGGATTATTTGGCAATACCGTATTTAACTGACGAATTACATTTATATTTAGATAATGACCGTGTGCTTATTAGAGAATCGTTGTTAAAAGGCATGACAATTGAGCAAGGCCAATTAAATAGTATTTTAAGCTTATCGCTAGCTGAAGCTGGTGAACATAACCTAAAAAAAATTGTACTAGACTATGATGACGGTAGTGAACATTATGATCCTGCTATGCTGCAAGGATTAGGGCTTCCAGTTGAAATGAGAGAAACAGATACCTTTAGTATGCAATTATTTGCCCAAGGTCTTGCCCAAAAATCGAGCCTAAATTTATTACAAGGTGATTTTCAAGCTGATCGTCCCGCCTCAAAAACGACGAAGATTTGGAAATGGGCGGCAATCTTCCTACTCGCATGGTTAGTCATTTGGTTAGCTGGCAATGTAACACAATATTTTGTGTATCAAGATCGTTTAAATAACAGCAATGCTGCTATTTCAGTTCTGTATAAAAAATTATTCCCGAACGCGCAGAGCCAAGTTGATCCACGCTTAAGAATACAGCGTGCTTTAGATTCCCGTCAGGCGACAGGTTCAGGCGGTCCTTTTCTTAGCTTGCTGACTCGAGTAGGCCAGCAACTAAAACAGCAAAAAACGGCGACGAGTATTGAAAACTTTAATTATCATAACGGTAGTTTAATTTTATCAATCAGCGCTAGCAATTTCCAAGACTTAGCCAGTCTCACTGCCGCTTTGCGTCAACAAGGCTTAACCGTACAACAGCAAAATTCAGCCACTCAAGGTAACAAAGTGACCGCGCGCTTAACTGTGCAGGGAGGCGTTAATGGATAAACTAAAAACCAAATGGAATAGTTTAACAAACCGAGAACGTTTCTTGGTGAGCATCTGCACGGCGGTTGTGTTTGTTGGTATTATTTATTATGCACTAGTCTCACCATTGCTAACCAGCGTTAGCTCTAGTGAACAACAAGCCGATGCGCAGCAAAAATTATTAATTTGGATGCGGCCGCGAGTAAACCTTTTACAAAATCAATCTAGCAGCACGGTGACTAGCCAGACGGTTACCGCTAGTGAATTGTTACCGACGGTAGATGCTAGATTGAAGCAAGCTGACTTTGCTAGCTCGGTCAGTGAGATTAGTCAGACGGCAGATAGTGGAGTGCGCGTGGCGCTAACCAATGTACCTTTTGATGATTTGGTGACATGGCTAAGTCGCCAATGGCAACGCTCAAAGATCCAAGTCAGTGACATTGATGTGCAGAAAACTGAAAAAGTGGGTATTGTGAATGTGACACTTACCTTGGTGACAAGTTAACTTACGAAATAGGCCTTATCATTTAATCCTTAAATAATCGCTTCTGAGGCACATTATTATCGAATTTTACTGGCTGAATGGCCATTTCCAATTTCTCTAAACGACCATTGTGTTTAACAATCAAGCTTTTTGGCATGATCTTTTCAATCATGACATTCGCTGAAAGTTTATCCCCCACATGATATAAATCACTATTCGCACCACTTAAGGCGATGAGTGCAGTCGATTGTCCGTTAGTGTTAGAAAAAATACCCAGTAAGGTTACACCAAGGCTTGCTAAGGGCAAATCATGTAAAGACGTGGAATAAGATCCCATTAAATGTAGTGATGGTAATTGGCTTAAATTGATCTGGGCAGAAGGGCGAAAAGCTTGTTCTGAGGCGCTATTTTTGTCTAACCAAAGTGTATTTAAGTTTCCCCACAACGTCCATAATGCTGCAAGTAATAACAACGCCGCTACACCCACTGCTATAGTTGGTTTATTGAGGTTACTTTGTATATATTCTCTAAATTCGAAAGCTTTCATAGCCTCTATTCTACCTCAATTTGCTTAAAGAATCATTTCCCAATTCCGAGCCTAGATTCTCCGTAACCCTTATGATAAGCTCTACCGCTAGTCAAAATTGAGGATAACATGCTAAGACGCTTTCCAGCCATTCGCCCCTATGCGACCCATGAACTTGCCGTAGAAAAACCGCATGTTATTTATTTTGAAGAAAGTGGTTCACCAGACGGTATACCTGTTGTTGTTGTGCACGGTGGTCCTGGTGCGGGTTCACACCCAGACCAACGTCGTTTCTTCGATCCTAGTATTTACCGAGTTATCTTATTTGACCAACGCGGTTGTGGGCATTCATCGCCACTAGGTTGCGTTGAAAATAACAATACTCAAGCTCTTGTTTCTGATATGGAAGCGATTCGAGAATTTCTCGAAATTGATAAATGGGTACTTTTTGGGGGCTCATGGGGAGCTGCCTTAAGCCTGCTTTACGCACAAGCTTATCCTGAAAAAGTACGTGGGCTGATTTTGCGTAGTGTTTTACTGGCCAATGATCAAGACCGAGATTGGTTCTTTAAGGAAGGCGGAGCAAGTCGTATTTATCCTTATTATTGGGATGAGTTTGCTGGCGTTATTCCACCAAGTGAACGAGAAAACTTATTAGAAGCCTACTATGATCGTTTAAACAATAAAAATGAATTAGTGCAAATGAAAGCCGCTAAAGCATGGTCATTATGGCATCGTCGTTGCGCCACAATGAATCCTTTACCGCATGCCAATGCCTATAGTGCTGGTACAATGCGCTTAGCGCGTCTAGAATGTTATTATTCCGTAAACAATTGTTTTATTGAAAATAACCAAATTCTCGACAATATTAAATTGATTAAACACTTACCGGCTATTATTGCGCATGGTCGTTATGACATGATCACTACCATCGATAACTCTTATCGTTTAGAACGTGCCTGGAAAAAAGCAGAATTAGATATTGTGCGTGATGCCGGACATGCTTCTAGCGAACCTGCATTAACCGATGCTTTAGTTAAGGCCACTGAAAAAATGGCCAAGCTAATCGGAGAAAAACCGAAACCAACGAATCGTGCTTAAGGTCTTATTTGATAATGAAACGTTTGGCACGATGTTTAAGTAGTTTACTGATTTGTTGTGCTGTTCTTACGCTAGCAGCTTGCCGCACCACGCCAGCAACGGCTATTAATCCCAACGATCCTTTTCAGCATATTAATGAAGATGCTTTTCGCTTTAACGATAAGCTCGACAAAGCTTTTATCAAACCACTTGCCGAAGGCTATCAGGCTGTTCTTCCGCAATTTATACGCATAGGTATTAGTAATTTCTTTGATAACTTATATCAACCTGAAACGATGGGGCAAGATGTGTTGCAAGGTAATGTCGGTTGGTTTCTATCTGACACTTGGCGTTTTGTGATTAACACTACCGTTGGTATCGGGGGGTTATTTGATGTGGCCAAACATATTGGCTTACCACAACATAGTAATGACTTTGGTTTAACCTTAAATACTTATCATATTTACACACCATATTTAGTCGTACCTTTGCTAGGTCCAAGAACTGTAGGTAACACCATCGGTATTGGCGTAGATTATTACATTGGTATTCAACGTTTTGTGATCCCAACACAATACACCATTGAGATGACGGCGCTCTATGGCTTAAACACTAGAGCACAATTGCTTAGCGCCGAGAAAACGGCCTCTGGATTAATGTTAAATCCCTATGCCTTTATGCGTAATGCATACTTGCAAAACCGAGCATACTTATTAAAAGTGAATAAAGAAGATCCACCTTCTTGGCGTAAAAAATCACAAGATGATGATGAAGGCCAATGGGTCGATTAAGATTTGGAGTGTAAAGATGCTACATATTGCTTTATATCAGCCTGAAATACCGCCTAATACTGGAAATATTATTCGCCTGTGTGCTAACGGTGGTTTTATCTTACACCTGATTCACCCACTTGGTTTTACTCTAGACGATAAACGTATGCGCCGTGCAGGTTTAGATTATGCCGATTTGGCGAAGGTAAAACAGTATGCTGATTATACTGAATTTAAAGAAGCGATGGCAGACAAACGAATTTTTGCCGGTACAACCAAAGGTAAAAGCTCATACGCAGATGTGCAGTATCAAGATGAAGATGTTATTTTAATGGGCCCAGAAACTCGAGGCTTACCAGATGAAGTTTTGCAAAGCTTACCGGCCACACAGTTAATTCGTATCCCGATGCAAGAAAATAGCCGCAGTTTAAACTTATCAAATGCTACCGCCATCATTATCTACGAAGCGTGGCGTCAACTTGGTTTTTCTGGAGTATAGCTCTAAGAGTGTTCTTGATATTAATGTTTGAGGCAATCCCCACTAACGTGAGGATTTAAATTTTATTCAGCCGTTAATTCGCGAGCAAACAATGATTCCACTGCTTGCATCGGTGTCATATCATTTTGCAAAATTTTATAAATATGTTCGGTAATCGGCATGGCAACACCATGATCTTGAGCGAGCTGGAATACTTGAGTCACATTGTCTGCGCCTTCTACCACCTGGCCAATCTTCGCGAACGCCTCGTCTGCAGTCTCACCATGACCTAATGCTAAACCAAAGCGGCGATTACGTGATAAATCATCGGTGCAGGTTAGGAGTAAATCACCAAGGCCCGACAAGCCAGTAAATGTTTCAGGCTTACCGCCCAATACTGTTCCTAACTGAGTGATTTCATTTAAACCACGGGTAATTAAAGCGGAGCGACTATTGGCACCAAAATGTAAACCATCACAAATGCCAGCGGCGATGGCTAAAACATTTTTGCCCGCACCACCAATTTCAGCTCCGACAATATCGGCACAATAATAAGGACGAAAGTAAGGATTCACAAAAAGTTGGATGACCTTATCGGCAAAAGGTTCATTAATGGATGCTATGACAACCGCTGTCGGTAAACCTTGAGCAACTTCTTTTGCGAAAGAAGGTCCTGTTAATAATGCAGATGGGATGTTTGGGCCAAGCTCTTCGGCAATAACTTGGTGCAACATTTTTCGGCTACCAGGCTCAATGCCTTTGGTCGCCCAAATAATAGGTTTTTTAAAAGGTTCTAACTGTTGTAACAATTCACGAAAGCCATTACTAGGAATTGCAATTAAAATATAATCGGCAGGTTTTACCGCTTTGCTAAAATTAACTTCAGTTTTTAAGTTATCAGGGAAGCGGACATCTGGAATATAAAAAGAATTACAACGTTGTTGTTCCATCGATGTTAGTTGCGAACTATTACGGCCCCACAATATAACGGAATGACCATTTTTAGCGAGTAAGATAGCAAGAGCTGTGCCCCATGAGCCGGCGCCTAATACTGTGATTGTTGCCATGAGAATCCTTTATTAGGTTTCCCCTCCTAATGCTAGGAGAAGAATTAGTCAAAAGCGTATATTACGACGCTTCTTGAGCTTGTTCTTTACGTTGTTGGTAAATAGCATCAAAGTTAACAGGTGCTAAATAAAGTGGCGGGAATCCACCACGATTAACTAAATCAGAAACAACTTCACGTACATAAGGGAAAAGCACGTTCGGGCAAAAAGCACCTAATAATTCTTCTTTTTGAGCGTCAGCAAAATCTTTAATTAAAAAGATACCTGCTTGCTGTACTTCCGCAATAAAGACGGCTTTATCCTTGATTTTAGTTGTAACCGTTACCTTTAAGGTTACGCAGTAAAGATCCTCTTCAAGATGCTCATAAGCATTATCCAGGTTAAGATCAACCTCAGGCTTCCACTCTTCTTTAAATACGGCTGGTGAATCAGGGGCTTCAAAAGAAAGATCTTTTACGAATAAACGGTGAATGGCAAATTCTTGCCCGGCTTGTTTGTTTTTATTAGCTTCTGCCATGGTCATATCCTCTATTTAAGTATTAAGTAAATTAGTTAATTTGTCGCTTTTGACAAGGTTCATAAGATTATCATATCCGCCTACAACTTGGCCATTAATTATGATTTGGGGCACGGTTTTTGGTGCTCCGCCGGTTAATTTTAGCATCTCTTGGTATTTGTTTTCATCATCACTGACTTCAAAATAAGTGAAGGGATAATCATTTTTAGTAAAAAACTGTTTCGCTGCACGACAATAAGGGCAATAGTCTTTGCCATAGACGACAATGCTTGCTTGAGAGACGCTCATTTTTTAATCAGTGGTAAATTAGCTCCTTGCCACGCGGTAATACCGCCTTGCAAAAAGAATATATTAGCCAGACCTAATTTCTTCAATTGATTGCCAATCTTAGGTGCGTTAGCACCATTGCCGCAAACAAAAATAACCGGCTTCTCGGCATATTTACTCATATTCTTGGTTTCGAGCTGCTCAATGCTTAAATGCTGCGCTCCGGCAATATGGCCTTGCTGATAGAGTGATTTATCGCGTATATCAAACACGGTGGCGTCTTGACGGTTAATCATGGTCACGGCCAGTTGTGGGCTAACCCGGCTCATACCACTGACTTTACCTTGGGTTTCTAACCAGAGTAAGGCCACCAATAAAATAATAAAAATAGCGACTAAAAGCCAATGGTGAGTGACAAAAATAAGTGCGTTTTGCATAATAGTAAGGTACCTTTTCCGAGCAAAAAATTAGGCGCAGAGTATAACGGCTTTGCCGGGGTTTGACTAGGCATACAAAGAATTAGGCTTATTTTGACTTAATCTCACCTTAATCTCACCTTAATCTGGCATTGATATAGTATTGCTCATAGTCGTTATAGCTTATAGAGTTACTCACCAGGAAGGCGCTAATTGAATAAGTAAGATTATAAGATAGGTTTCCAGGGACGGTTACCTTGAACCTTTCGTCATCCATCGCTTGTGTAAAACTCATTCTCCGCTACAATATTGGCCACTATCCAAATTGAGCGCTCACTAATGTCGTTAAAACATCGTCCAAATTTATTAATCATTCTTGATGGCTGGGGTTACTCGGAAGATGTCGAAGGCAATGCTATTGCCCAAGCTAATACACCAATCTGGGACCGCTTATGGACTCAATCTCCACATACTTTAATTTCAGGCTCAGGCGTCGACGTCGGCTTGCCAGATGGGCAAATGGGCAATTCCGAAGTAGGCCATTTGAATATGGGAGCTGGACGTATGGTGCCGCAAGATTATGTGCGCATTAATTTAGAAATTGATAATGGTAACTTCGAGCAGAACGAAACATTAACCGCCGCCGTAGACAAAGCGAGCAGCCATGATAAAGCAGTGCACCTGCTAGGCTTGCTGTCTAACGGTGGTGTTCATAGCCACGAACTACATATCATGGCCATGATCCGTTTAGCAGCGGGCCGAGGCGCGCAGCAAATTTATTTACATGCATTTTTAGATGGCCGAGATACTGCGCCAAAGTGTGCCTTAGCCTCTATCGAAAAAATCAATGCGTTATTTGATGAGCTTGGGGTTGGCAAAATCGCTTCTGTTACTGGGCGCTATTACGCGATGGATAGAGACCAACGTTGGGAGCGCGTTGAGCCTGTGTATAACATGCTGACTCAAGGTACCGCTGACTATCAAGCAAGCACAGCAAAAGAAGCTGTTGAGCTCGCTTACTCGCGAGATGAAACGGATGAGTTTGTTAAACCCACCATTATTCATGATGCCGACCAGCCAGGTGTGAGAATCACCGATGCTGATAGTGTTATCTTCATGAATTTTCGTGCTGACAGGGCGAGACAATTAACTCGTGCATTTGTAGAGGCTGATTTTGTATGCTTTCAACGTAAAGTACATCCATTGTTAGCTGATTTTGTTACCTTAACTCAATACGCTGCCAGTTTAGATGTGAGTGTAGCTTATCGTCCACATACATTAAAAAATGTATTCGGTGCTTATATTGCTGATTTGGGATTAACCCAATTGCGTATTGCGGAAACCGAAAAATATGCGCACGTAACTTTCTTTTTTAATGGTGGTCACGAAGAACCATTTAAAGGTGAAGATAGAATTTTAGTACCATCACCAAAAGTGGCGACGTATGATTTACAGCCAGAAATGAGTGCTAATGAATTAACCGATAAACTTGTTGGCGCGATTGAGTCTGATAAATATGACGTGATCATTTGTAACTATGCAAATCCTGATATGGTTGGCCACACTGGAAACATGCCCGCGGCAATTCAAGCCATTGAAACCGTAGATCACTGTTTAGAAAGAGTTGTGCAAAGTTTGCAATCGGTGGGTGGTGAATTATTATTAACGGCGGACCATGGTAATGTTGAGCGTATGCACAATGCACAAACAGGCCAAGCGCATACGGCACATACTAGTAACCTCGTTCCATTACTTTATGTTGGTCGTCCAGCAATATTTAAAAATGATAAAGGTTCTTTGACCGATGTTATTCCCACTATATTGCACACCATGGGGTTAAAGCAGCCAAGCGAGATGACAGGAATTAACTTGCTCGAGCTTGAGGATTAAATTTTGCCTCGCGGACTAAAATTTTGTTGTGTTTTAATCTTGTTTGTCGTGTGTAGCAATAGCTTTGCCGCGAATGAGAAAACTAAGCTACAGCAGCTCACGGCAAAAATCGCAACATTAAAAAAAAGCTTATTAACTAAAACGCAAAAGCAACAAAGTTTGAATGGTGAATTAGAAAACGCAGAAAAAAAAATCAGCCAAGTTAGTTTGAAAGTACATCGCGTGCAACAAAAAATTCGCGTGCAAAATAAAAAATTAAATCCATTATTGCGCCAGCAACAAAAATTACAACAACAACTCTCTGAGCAGCGTCAAGCATTAGCAAAGCAATTGGTGGCTATTTATCAAACTGGGCAGCATAGTTACTTACAGTTATTTTTAAATCAGCAAGATCCAAATCAGGTAAGTCACCTAACAACGTACTATCAAGCGTTAAATAAAGCACGTACTGACTTGATCGCTAGTTTTATGAAAAACTTAGTTAAAGTAAAACAAAATCAACAAGCTATTAATGTGATTATTGGTGAGTTACAAATATTAAAGCAAAAACGCGTTAGCGAACAACGGCGTTTACAACAGCAACAACAAAGCCGAAAAAATTTGCTGCGCAAGATTAAAAGACAAATTAAAAACAGCAAACAGCGCATTGCTGGTTTAGAAAAAAACAAACGTCATTTGCAAGGCGTGGTGAATAATTTAAGTGCCGAGAAAGCGTATGAAAAACTATCGGGGGTGAGTTTCAATCGCCTACGCCGTCGCTTACCGTGGCCCGTGAAAGGGCGGATGACTCGAAATTACGGCCAACGCTATGATGATCGATTAATCAGTAATGGAGTGTTTATCTCCGCACCAAGTGGCCGTGTGATTCGCGCTATTGCCTCTGGCCAAGTGATTTTCGCTAACTGGCTACGAGGCTATGGCAACATGCTGATTATTAATCACAAAGGTGGTTACATGACGCTATACGCGCATAGTAGTGCCTTGCTCAAACAAGTTGGCGACAAAGTGAAACCCGGTGAAGAAATAGCATTAGTGGGTAACAGTGGTGGCTTAATTAACCCAGGTTTATATTTTGAAATCCGCTATAAGGGTAAAACGCGTAATCCTGGTTTGTGGTGTCGTTAGGTATTTTTTTTATGCCGGCGGCGACTTAATCGTTCAATTAAATTTTACAAATCTCAAGCATAGTCTATATTGCTTAGTACGATGTGCGATATGTCGCACAAGCCGCTAGGACAATAAAAATAAAAGATAGAGGTTATTATGAGTTTTGAGCACATATTCCAACAGGCCATCCATTCTGGACATCCTCCATCTCCTTCTTATTTATTTGCGATGATGGGCTTTATGGCATTAAATCCCGATGAAACGAGAGAGGGCTTGAGCAAGATCTCAAGTGGTGAACTAGCCTGTGCTAGCCAATCTGGGAAGACAATTGTTGACATGCAGCCGCAAAAATTTGAATGGGCAGCTCATTTCAATAATCCATTTATTTCTATAATTTCTCAAGATTATTGCCCTTTAGTTGCTGTACATTCAAAATACCTTAGGAAAGGTTATGAAAATTATAGCGGCCTAATTTATTGGTTATTTGGTGGCATGCTCGACGCGGGTGATTTGGTACAGCATAGCTACTCTGGGGCTGATACTAGTAGATTATCGAGTTCATCTCATTATGCCCACGCCGCACAACATTTTGGTATGCCCTTAGGGGTTAGTAAAGCTTGGGATATATTAAGAAGTTTATGTCAAATTCACTCGCTAACTGAAGGTGCGGCAATACCTGTAATTGCACACATTGATCAGGTAGAAGTTTTTTTGAGACAAGCAAGCCAACTTTTTAGAAGATATCCAACTAGTAACCTTTGTGCTTATGTCTATTTACTCTTAGCGGACTTGCCTTCAGCGAAAATGAGCCTTTGGAAAGAAGGCATTATCGATCGACGTAAAGAAGCTACAGCAATGTTGTCAGAATTTGATCAAGAATGTTTAGAGCTTTTCCGAGATATCATGCAAGGGGCGCGTGAGCGATTTTTTCAAGGAGCTATTAGACTTAAGAATAGACCTGGGCGCGATCTTGGTATCCAAAATTTAATAAAGCTATGTGCTTTTTTAGTCCCTTCGATATGATTACCAGAGCTAGCAAAATATATTGGACATCCCCATTTGTTAGATCCAATTCTTACTTCAATGCCGAGAGAGACAAGACTCCCTCCAGCGCGTTCTATTGTAAATTAGAGAGGTGATCGAGCAGACAGTATAAATTCTGAGGGTTCTGTTGATTCTGGTATTGAAATGGAATCAGGCGGCTAAAAGTGAATTTATTTATTCTAAATCTCGCATTTCAACCTATAGACGTTATATAATCTGGCCCCTATGAATGATACACAACAGAAAAAACCGAAAGCTGTCGCCTTAATCTCTGGCGGATTAGATTCACTTCTTGCGACGAGAGTTATTTTAGAGCAAGGCATCCACGTCGAGGGCCTTAATTTCTTTACAGGATTCTGTGTCGAAGGACATACGCACGCTATTCGCAAGCAAGATAAAGATAAACAAAAACGTAATAATGCTTTGTGGAGCGCAGAACAGCTCGGCATCAAATTACACATCGTCGACATTGTCCAAGAATATAAAGATGTGTTGTTAAATCCAAAGCATGGCTATGGCGCTCACATGAACCCATGCTTAGATTGCAAAGTATTTATGGTGAAAAAAGCCAAAGAATGGGTACAGGAAAATGGCTTTGATTTTATTATCACCGGTGAAGTGATAGGCCAGAGACCTAAATCACAACGCAAAGAAACTATGCCTGTTATTGCTAAAGAATCTGGTGCTAAGAGTCGTTTGCTGCGACCACTATGCGCTAAATTATTGCCTGTCACTTATCCAGAAGAACAAGGTTGGGTTGATCGCGAAAAATTATTCGGCTTTAGTGGCCGGACACGCAAACCACAAATTGCGTTAGCTGAAGAATTCGAGTTGAAAGATTACGCGCAACCCGCTGGTGGGTGTTGTGTCTTAACCGATGAATCCTATTCCGATAAGTTAGTCGACATGTGGCAAGCACGCGCTGCGAATAATGAGAGTCGTGATTACACTTTGGATGACATCATGCTGTTAAAAGTAGGGCGTCATATTCGTCCTAAAGAAACGTATAAAATTATCATTAGTCGTGAAGAGGGTGAGAACCACTATCTTTCTGGTTATCGTAAAGACTATATTACTTTACGTTGCACCAGCCACCCAGGTCCTTTAGCGATGATAGATGGTGAGGTGACTGAGGAAGACTTACAGTTTGCTGCTCGCATCATTACTCGCTATGGTAAAGCGCGTCATGCTGAAACAGCGACTGTGGATATTCAGTCTAAAGATGGCGTCACGAAATCATACGAAGTGATCCCCATGCCTGCGCATGAAATTCCGAAAGAATGGTACGTGTAAATGACAACGATTACCAAATCGATTGAGATGCATCGCTTACTCTGTCCTATGCCGGTTATCCGAACCCAGCAAGCTGTGAAAAAAATGCAAGTTGGTGAGGTGTTACAACTTATTTGTACCGATCCTGGCACAATGCATGATATCCCTACGTGGTGTCGGATGTATGGCCATAAGATCTTGCGAGCTGACGAAGTGGAGAAAGAGTTTATCTTTGAGATAGAAATCTTGCAGGCAGAAGAAACTATAGGTCAAGCGAATAAATCTGACTGGGATTAATTGCTGGTAGAATATCTAGTTATTCGTTATGTAGAATAAATTGTTGGTGTTAATAATCAATTAAGTTTAATTCTATATAATGTCACGTAGAATTTTCGAAAAGCCTCAATGTCATTCATGAGGAAGCAAATCATTATTTTTATAACGTCAGGCGAGAATTTTCTAGCATTTTTAATGCTTAAAGGGGGGAGTATTTGTTGTTTAATAAAAAAAATATAATAAGCAGAAGAAACAATGCAAGCATCCCAACCAGAAAAAGTGCCTCAATATCTACACTGGATATGGATAGGCATTAATAAAATACGCGACGATTATAAGCTTAATATTTTGTACTCGATGATGCATAACCCAAATTACTCTTCTTGTTTATGGACTTCCTCTAAATTATGTGCGCCAGATGTTCTTGAGGATTTAAGAAGTTTCTGTCAAATACACAACCTTAGCTTCATAGATATTAATTCACCGGCTTGTTCATTTTTAGGTGATAGATGTTACGAAAATTTTATTCTCATTAGAAAACCACTGTTTAAACAGTATGTTTTGAATTTGGATTACTTAATGATGCTGCGCCATTTTAGTCTTGAGGCGGCAATGGCTGATATTTTCCGTTATGAAATTTTATACTTATATGGCGTGGTATATTGTGACATGGATAATAGAATTGTCGATCCTTTAGGAGAGTTAATGCCAGAAAAAGGTATCTTTGTTCAGCCTCTTACACATTTGTCACCAAATAAAAGAACACGTACCTTTATCTTAAATAATAATTTCATTATGGTTGTTCCTAGACATTTTATATTTAAAAATTTAATTAATGCTATTTCCATGTCATTACCTTGCCGTAAGCCATTGCAAGAGGTCATGGGAAATAATTATGAACGAAGGCAATGGCTTTTTTCTACTGTAGGCCCTTTTCTGTATACCCAACTTATAGTTGGGATGCTTTCTAAAGAGACACAATGTCATTTCGATCGGTTAGTTGAGTATAAAAATCGTCCGGACTACACGGAAGAACACTGGAGGCTTCTTCGTGATACACCCACGGAGTTGGATGCTATTTCATCCCCTTTTCCTAGTCTGCCTCGCAATCATAAAGCAAGATTTCGTATTGGTACCAAGGTGAATGAAGTTCTTCATATTGTATTGGTGGATAAGCCGATATTAACTGAAAGTTTAAAAAACTATTTTTTGGATGCAATTAAAAGCAATTAGGACGAAAAAAATAAGCACGCAAGCTATTTCTGGGTTGATAGTGCAGTCAATGATGCTCGCTTTATATTAGCACTTTCAGAGATGATTAAGACAATGTGTCAGAAGTATAATGTTTTAATCATCGACCTAGCGGTATTCAATTTTAATGCGCCTCGGCTAAGTAATATAAGGTATTTAAAAGGTACTAAGGAGTATGTTTTGGCAAACCGAGTAAAGATCGCCGGAAAACTTAAGGAGGGTATTATCTCATGCTCACCTTATCAGTACTTATTAAGCTATTATATTTTGTATCTCGAAGGTGGGAGCTATTGTGCTTTTAGGCGTAAAAATACTAAGAAGCGAGAGGTGTTCATTAGTCAGTATGTGAGTTCTTATAGTGAGAACGAGATTACATCAAAAGCTTACAATCCATTTTTTTCCGAATTGTTTCGATTAATTCCCACCGTTACAAATCCAGATAGCATACTCATGGAGGATGAGCCTTATGGTTATGATTTGTGGAGGAAGGTTGAGGAGATTTGTATAGAGCGCGTTGAGAGTAACTCTTAAAAACCGTTACTTGGGTCTTCTTTATGTACATATAAATTTGAAAAATGATGCCGAACAAGTAGTTCTACACGTGTTTTTTCGCCTTGTGCTGTAATTTCTTTCTTAAATAAAGCACTACTTTGTGGAAGGTTCTGACTTTCTATTTCTATCCTTGCTTTTACTCCCGTTATATTTCTTGCGCACATTTGTTCAAATAGTACTTGACCTATTTTAATAAAATAAGCCATGTCTTTCCACCCCAAAGTGCTAGGGAGATGCGGAGCAAAAATTAAGCTTGGCTTTAATTTGTGCCAATGCAATAAATAATGAAGTACTACCAACACTAAGCGACCACTGCCATCGCTTACAATGTGAAAGCGATGGTAAAAAAAAATAAACTTTGCAATATTATCAATAGTTTCTTTAGTGGTGTCGCCTTTAATGTTATTTAAACGAGTATTTATTAGTTCTCTCATTTCAGCTTCGCAGGTTTCTGATAAAGAAGCCAATCCGATTAATGTTAGTGAACTTTTATCAAGATCAGCTTTTAGAGTAAAAGAAAGGGGTTGGGAACATTCAAAGTACTCTCCATCTAAGACTACATCGCAGTACCCACTCTCTAATGACTCAATAAAAGATTGCTCGGTAAAAACTGCATATTGTTTTTTAGAAAAATCACCATATTGGACTATCGCACCTTCGTGAAAAAAACCATCTAAAGTATTTCTTTGAGAAAGTGGAGATATGATTTCTTGATGTATTTTCATCATTTTGTCGAACGTTAATTCTTCTCGATTCTGCACACACTTTTCAGCATATGAGTAAGCTGCTTGCATTCCTGCATTATAGCCAGGATGGTTTAACTCATATGTATGGCTCATCGCTGAGAACCAACGTGAATTTCTGTAGGGAGGCCAGTCTGCTCGATCAACCCAAAATATAGCATGACTACCGACTGGTAAGTTATATTCACGAAGTAAATAATCATCTATAATAGATGGGCCATTTGGACTACGATGAAAAGACCAATAATTAAGCTTATCTTTTACTGAAGCAAGTGTGCTTGTAATCCACTGTGCATGTACCACATCTTTCTGTGACGACAAAATTACCTTTGCTTTAAGATCCAAATGATGGGCGTCGCCAGTAGTGAGTAAAACCAATATGTGGGTACTGTTAGGATGTGAGCTAATACCCGCAATATTAATCGTCATGGTCTGTGTGAAAAACATATTTTCTTTAAAACAAAAAACATGGAGTTGATTGTTCTCAAACCATAAAAAATGAAATTTTGTGACTTGAATATTTAGGTTTTCGACGTTATCAGTTGTTAAGCATTTAATAATACGTTTCTCTTTAAGAGAGTGAACGCGTAGAGAGTATTTGTTAGCGTATTTCTCAAAATATAACACGTAGCACCGACAGTAAGATGCTATTAGCACTGAAGATGCAAATGACTCCAATATCGATTCTATTTGATTTGTGTCTTGGCAGGCTAATTGAATCCTGCGCAAATGATTGGCGCCTCCAGCTTGCCATTCAATTCTAAGAGCGTATAGACGTTTGGGTAAAAATACAAAATGGCATCGATATTTTTTGGGTAATTCAAAAAAATCACTATAATAATAATGCTGACTTGCCCATTCTGACGTTTCATTTTTACAGAAAAAAACTAAAACAAAGCCCTGATAAAAAATCAATAAATGACTATCGTCTGGGCTTAATTTAATATCTATGATATCACCCGCTTGCAACAACATGTTGTGAGCTTTAAAACTGGGTATCGATATCTGGTAATAAGTACCACTAAGCAGACAGTACTCGAAAATTTCATCTCGATAAGCAATGAGTAATTTATGAGATGCGCCTAGATAAAAAGAAAATATTTTATTTTTATCTAGGGAGAGTAAGCTGTTTGGTAAGCAAAACTGTTGCATTAGGAGTTTCTTGTTAAGCATCTTATTCTTTTTAAGTTGTTATTATTGAGCACATTCTAGCAGTGTATAATTAACTAAACTTTAACGAACCGAATAATAGAAAATATTTTTTGTGAATTACAATTTCGCAGAATAAATCAAGAAGTTATTGTGAAATCATATTGTTAAGGTTGGTAATGTTGGTTAGGAATCATTCATTATTAATAATATGAGGAAATAGATTCATTTTAATATTTCTCGTGTTAGGTTAGCCGCAATTAATCTCTAATTTATGATATTATTCAACAATGCCAATCACTCAACAACAACGTTATCTTGAAACCCGTAAAGTCACTATCGTCGGTGCCTTAGCGAATATTGTTTTAGCGGTGGGCAAAATACTCTTTGGTTGGATGGGGCATTCTAGTGCGCTAATTGCTGATGGTGTGCATTCATTCTCAGATTTACTGACTGACTTGTTGGTTATTTTAGCGGCTAAGTTTGCACATCAAGAAGCTGATAGCGATCATCCTTATGGGCATGAGCGTATCGAAACGGCGGCTGCAGTTGGCTTAGCTATGTTACTCCTCGTGGTGGGCTTAGCTATTATTTACAATGCGGCGGTTGAGCTCATTAATCATCATTTTGGTCATCGGCCGAATGTTTATGTCCTGTGGGTGGCTATTTTTTCTATTGTCGTGAATGAAGCTATTTATCATTACACTAAGCGCGTGGCTAAACGTATCAAATCAGATATTTTATTTGCTAATGCTCTACACAGTCGTAGTGATGCCGCATCTTCATTAGTCGTGTTAATCGGTGTCGGTGGTGCTTTGCTAGGCCTACCGTGGTTAGATGGAATCGCGGCAATTATTGTCGGATTGTTAATTGTGAAAATGGGTGGTGTGATTGCTTGGCAAAATTTGGGTGAGTTAGTAGATACTGGTGTTGCCGTTAAAATACTCGAGCAAATTAATGCTCTGATTACAGAGATTCCTGGTGTCGATGCTATTCATCAATTACGTACTCGCAAAATGGCCGGAAAAATATTAGTCTATTTACACATTATTGTGCCACCTAAAGTTAGTGTGTCAGAGGGGCACCATATTGGTGAGCAAGTGTTACTGACATTGTACAAAAACGTTGAAGATATGCACGATGTGACCGTTCATGTTGATTCTGAAGATGATGAGCTTTATTCACACAGCGCCAAATTACCAATAAGGCAAATATTAGTTCCACAATTGGAGCAAGCCTGGTTAGACCTGCCAGGCGGTAATAAACTAACAAATATTCAGCTACATTATTTGGCGGGTAAAATTGAAGTCGAAGTGGAGTTACCACTGAGTATTTTACAACAGACCGATGTACAACAATTGGGTGACGAGTATCAAAATGCTATTGCCAACATCGCGCAAGTTCAGCGGGTGAGACTTACTTTTGCCTAAAAAATAATCAGCAAACCCTAATGCTGATACTCTTCCATCTCTTATCAGAATCAAGTAGAATTATTTGCATACACGTCACCCCAACCAAACAGGAGCCACCATGTCTGTCGAAAAAGTTCTAGAAGCGATTAAAGCCAATGATGTTCAATTTGTTGATTTACGTTTTGTTGATACAAAAGGTAAAGAGCAGCACGTATCGGTCCGTTCCACTATGGTTGACGCTGATTTTTTTGTTGAAGGTAAAATGTTTGATGGTTCTTCGATCGACGGCTGGAAAGGTATTAATAAATTAGACATGATTTTAATGCCAGATCCTGATTCAATGGTTATGGACCCTTTTTATGAGGATCCAACCTTAATTCTTCGTTGTGATGTGATTGAGCCCGATACTATGATGGGTTACACACGTGACCCGCGTTCAATAGTGTGCGTTGGTCAGTTGATATTAGTGGTGCTTCTTTCAAAATTAGTAGTGAAGAAGCTGCTTGGAGTTCGAATAAAGAATACGAGTCAGGCAATACTGGGCATCGTCCTGGTGTTAAAGGAGGGTATTTTCCTGTGCCGCCGGTTGATTCTGGTGAAGACTTACGTTCTACGATGTGCTTAGTCTTAGAACAAATGGGTGTAAGAACCGAAGTGCATCATCATGAAGTGGGTACCGCGGGGCAGAGTGAAATTGGTACAGTGTTTAACACACTAACGCTTAAAGCCGATGAGTTATTGACCACGAAATATGTTATTCATAATGTCGCGCACAATTTTGGTAAAACAGCGACATTTATGCCAAAACCTTTAGTGGGTGATAACGGCAGCGGAATGCATGTGCATCAATCACTTTTCAAAGACGGTAACAATATTTTTGCTGGTGATAAATACGGTGGTTTATCTGATGAAGCTTTATATTATATCGGCGGAATTTTGAAGCATGCCCGTGCTTTGAATGCTTTTATTAATCCATCAACAAATAGTTACAAACGTTTGGTGCCAGGGTTTGAAGCACCTGAAATGCTAGCTTATTCTGCACGTAACCGTTCAGCGGCGATTCGTATTCCATACGTCTCTTCTCCAAAAGCGCGTCGTATTGAAGTGCGCTTCCCTGATCCAGCGGCTAATCCTTATTTCGCATTCACAGCAATGATGATGGCTGGTCTCGATGGTATCCGTAATCGGATTCATCCAGGTGATGCTATGGATAAAGATCTCTATGATTTACCGAGTGAAGAAAAGCAAAATATTCCAACCGTCGCGCCAACTTTAGATATAGCTCTAGAAGCCTTAGATAAAGATCGTGCTTTCTTAAAAGAAGGTGATGTTTTCTCAGATGACTTAATCGATGCTTATATTGATTTGAAAATGCAAGATGTGACAACATTACGTATGAGTATGCATCCGGTTGAGTTTGAGATGTACTACTCACTATAAACTGGGCTTAATGTAAATGAAGCAAATACAAAAAGCCCAACTATTGTTGGGCTTTATTATTTTACTGGCTATTAGCTTGTGCTTAACGCCAACGGTTGATGCTAAGATTTATCGCTATACATCACCCGATGGTGCCGTGTTATTTTCTGATGTACCACAGCAGGGAGCGCGCCAGGTTATTTTGCCGCCAGTTTCACACTATAGTGAGCCAGTTTTAAAAACGATTCAATAAGCGATAGCTGAGCCTAAACAGATAGAAAAAAAAGTCTCAGGTAATACTTATGATTCAGTCGCTATTACCAGTTTAAAAAATAATGATACGGTTCGTAATAATAATACATTGCCAATTATTGTTCAGGCTGAAATTAAACCGGAATTGCAAAAAGATGATGTGGCTCAACTGCTCGTTGATGATAAAGTTATTACAACAAATACAAATATAAGCTCTGATTTATCTTTTACGCTAAAAGGGGTAAATAGAGGTATGCATAGGCTAAAAGTCGTAATCGTGAAGCGCAAAACAAAACAGGTCATTAGCAGTATTGTATCAATTAAGGTATACTTTCAGCAAAATTCAGTTCGGCTTTTATTATCGGGCAAGCCAGGTGATGCGGAAGATTTACCTGCTGAAGAGACACCTTAAGAAAGGAAGTTTATGAATCGTTTATTTGGATCTACATTACTTGTTATTAGCACAAGTCTCGGTATTTCTATTCTAGCGTTGCCTTTTATTTTGGGCTCACTCGGAATAAGCTTCACTATTTTATTGTTAATGCTCGCTGCCAGCATTATGGTCTACACCAGTTTATTTATTCTGGAAATTAATCAATGGTTCCCCAGTGGTGCGAGTTATATTAACATGGCACGTAAAACCTTAGGAAAATCGGGTGGTGTTATTACTTGGTTTTTATATCTGCTGTTTTTTTATATTGTTATTTCAGCTTATTTATCTGGTGGTAGTGCTTTGATTTTTGCAGGTATGCACAATATGAGTGACCTTATAATGCCAAAATGGGTCGGCAGTTTAGTTTGGGTTGTGATAATTAGTTTAGCTATTCTTTCTGGAATGACTAATGCTGATAAGGTAAACCGTATTTTTATTATTATTTTTGTGCTGAGTTTTGCTATTGTTTTTGCCAAAGGGGTGGGGCATATTCAAGGACAACTCTTAACCGGGGGGAATCCACATTTATTTTTTATCGTTATGCCAATTGCCATGGGCGCCTTCACGTTTCACTTTTTAATTCCAAGTTTACGACTTTATTTACATGATGATACGGCAAAAGTGCGTAAAGTACTCCTTACTGGTGGTGTCTGTGTTTTTGTTATTTATTTGCTATGGTTAATCTTAATATTCGGCATTGTACCATTAACAGGTGGGCATAGTTTTATGTCATTAAAAACGGTGAATCACCCAACAACTATTTTAATGGCGGAGTTACAATGGTTAACGGGTAGTACTTGGTTAGCATTATGTGTACGTATCTTTGCCTTTTTTACTTTAATTTGTGCTTTTTTGGGTGTGAGTCTATCCTTTTTCAACTTTATTAAAACTAGCTTTACTATAAAAAACTCTCCTGCTGGGAAAGGTTTAATTCTCGGTATTATCTTTGTCTTACCATTGTTGTATACACTTATTTTTCCTGCTGAATTCTTTGCTGTGATTGCTACGGCAGGTACTTTTGTTGTGCTAATATTTGCACTGTTGCCAGTATTGATGGTGTGGAGTGGGCGTTATGTTAAAGGATTATCGTTTGGCTATACAGTACGCGGAGGTAAGGTGAGCTTGGTGATGATAATACTATTTACTTTGTTTTTACTGTATCTCCAAATTCAGAAGTTTGTATAAATTCAAACTTCTTGTTCATTATCATCCATTGAATGTTGTAACTCTTTTTTAATGCCAAGCATGAAAAATAATTCAGCAATAATAAAAAATGGTGCAATAAAAACAGATTCAAAAAAATTAGTTAATAAAGCAGGTTTTTTGCCCTCAATAGCATGGCCAATTAATTGAAAAATCCAACCAAGAATAAAGGTGATTAAAAACAATTTCCCACTAAAAGCTGTGGGGCCTTGAGTTGTGAAAATGCTAGCAATGGCGGATAAAACAACAAGTAGAATTGTCGTCGCAGCACCTAGTAATAAATCTAAGTAGAGATAGTAAATAGCTAAAGCGATAACGCCAATCCATGCGATGCTTAAGATGACAAAGCCTGGAATGCTCAGCTTAACCCAGCCTAAAATTAATAAAATTGAAAAAGTCACTAGTGGAACACCGATGAAGTGCGTAAAGACAGTCCATTTTTTAGTGTGAAAATGTCGATAACCGCGCATTAAAGTCAGTAATTTCTGTTTCATAATCTCAGTTCCTTGTGAATGCTACTTATTGTACTTGAAAAGGTGAATTTAAAGCCAGCTCAAAAAACTTTGCTTAGGTTTTGTTGAGGCAGGTGTTTCATGCTGATCCAATGCCGCTAAATGGTAATTGTTAATTGTATCAGAGATACTTTGCACATATGCTGCGCGTCGAATTGAATACATAGATAAAGTCCCAACTAGTTTTAAACCTGTTATAGGGCGACCAGATAAGCGTATGAGGTGTCGTCGAACACGAAGACCACTATATAAATGTAAGGTGTTTAAATTCATCATATAACTTTGCACTGAATTTAACATGCTAGGAAAACGCTGCACTTCAAATTTAGCACCTGTTGCGCGTTGCTTGGGTACTAAACCGCAACCTTTGCGATAGCACCATTGACCAAAATAATTGTTGCCTTCACAAGCAAATCGAGATTGCCCCCAAGCCGATTCATTAATGGATTGCGCTACCACCAATGAAATAGGAATAATGTCGACGCGTAATAACAATGCCTGCCAGGTCGCTGCTTTAGTAAAATCTGCTTTGCGGACTTTATACTGCTTGGCTAGGCGAACTAATATTTGATTTTGTGTGGGTGTTAATTTCTTTTCGCTAAGAAATACATGATACAAACTCAGTAAGTCATGACGTTGTTGCATTATTTTTTGGTTTGAAATGCGGGCCTGTTTTGCCATAAGCGCAATATACTGAGTATGGTCAATCGCTTTACCAATGAGGTTGTAGGGAAAAAGAAGGGCGGTGCTGAGGAGCAATACCGGCCAAATAGTGTGCCACTTACACATTTGCATTACCTAATTAATTTTTTTCGAGTATATCATATATTTGAATAATTGATAAGTGTCTCTGACCGATGGTAACTTACGGCTCTAATATACAGCCGTTAATCAATATATGACTAGCTCTATATAAAATAATATTTAAGGCAGCAGACAGTTATGGTAGTATTCTTCTCTTGTTTTGAGCCAAGTTCATTACATTGTTAATGACTTTAAGTTGTTGGTTGATATTTTTTTGTCAACTATGTTACCCCTTGTTAATGATTTTTAAATACCTTGGAGAAAGAAATTGAAAAGTATTGCCTTACCTGAGTTAACCTTACGCGGTATTCTACTAGCTTGTGTTCTGACGATTTTGTTCACAGCCGCTAATGTCTACTTAGGGTTAAAAGTGGGTTTAACTTTCGCTACCTCTATTCCAGCAGCCGTAATTTCCATGTCTATTTTAAGCCTTTTTAAAAATAGTAATATCTTAGAAAATAATATAGTACAGACTATGGCTTCGGCGGCGGGCACCTAATCTAGTGTCGGGTTTGTTTTACCGGGTTTGGTCATGATTGGCTTTTGGCAAAAATTTCCATTTTGGCAAACTTTCATGCTCTGTGCCATAGGTGGCATCTTTGGTGTTATGTTCACTATCCCATTGCGACGTGCTTTAGTTGTTGAAAGTGATTTGCCTTATCCAGAAGGCCGTGCCGCTGCCGAAACACTTAAAGTTGGTAATGCACATCGCGATGAAAATGGCCAAGTTGAAAAGTCTCATGACTTCGGCAGTCCATTACGAGATATTAGTATCGGAACATTGCTCGCGTTTGTGTTTGGCTTATTTAGCAGTGGCTTTGGTTTCTTAGGTGAGCAAGTTAGCCGCTACGGAAAAATTGTCTCTTTTTTTACGGGGACTGGTTTTCAGTTTTCTTTTGCCTTAATTGGCGCCGGGTATTTGATTGGTGGTCAGGTGGCTATTGCATTATTAGTTGGATCAATCATTAGTTGGTTAATTGCTGTGCCGATATTGGCTTATCATGTGCCACATGGTTTGCAGGAGGCGGGTGACTTTGCGTTAATGATTTGGTCAACCAAGGTTCGTTTTATTGGTGCTGGTACGATTGGCATTGCGGCTGTAGTCGCTATTATTAGTTTATTAAAGCCGGTGTATTCTGGTTTTAAATCATCGATACAAACAATGTTCGATCGCGCAGATGGACAAGAAATACCTTTGCATGAAAGAGATATACCTATTGTTTGGGTTCTAGTGGTGTGTTTATTATTGGTGCTTCCATTGCTCGCCTTATTTGGTGATTTTGCGTCATATAGTGATTCTACGCTCAATGCTGGTCTCATTATCTCTTTGGTGGTCTCATGCGTTTTCCTAGTTGTTTTAATAGGGTTCATCGTTGCCGCGGTAAGTGGTTATATGGCAGGTTTAGTGGGATCTTCTAACAGCCCAATTTCAGGTATTGGTATTATTGCAACAATTGCAGTATCTTTATTTCTTAGTTATGTTTTTAGTGATAAACACGCGCACTCTATTGGGCTGAGTAATCATTTTCTTATTGCATTAGCTCTGTTTGTAACTTCCGCTATTATTTGTGCGGCCAGTATTTCAAACGACAACTTACAAGACTTAAAGACGGGACACTTGGTTGGTGCAACGCCGTGGAAACAACAAATATCATTAGTGATTGGCGTGGTGATAGGTGCGATGGTTATTGCGCCAGTGTTAAATCAACTTTATCAGGCCTACGGTTTCGTGGGTGCCTTACCAAGAGCTGGTATGGATCCTGCTAATGCTTTAAATGCACCACAAGCAACATTAATGATGGCTATTGCCAAAGGGGTGTTAAGTCATAGCCTTGATTGGAGCATGATCGGTATTGGTATCTTGATTGGTTTTTTTTTTATTTTAGCGAACAAGTTTTTATTGGATGCAAAAAAATGGGCGCTGTCTGTGTTAAGTATTGGTATCGGCATTTATTTACCAGCCGAAATTACACTACCACTTATTTTAGGTGGGTTTCTCAGTTATTACGTTAAACGTAGAACGACAGAAGGTGCGTCAAAGTTTTTTGTAGAGCGTTGCGCAACATTACTTTCTTCAGGCTTTATCGTCGGCAGTTCATTGTTTGGTATTCTGCTCGCCGTGTTAATTGGCTTCAGTGGTAAAGCATCGCCATTAGTATTAGTCAGTCATCATTTTGCAGGTACCGCTAATATTTTAGGTACTATTGTGTTTATTCTTATTTGTATCTATTTTGTTAGATATATTTTGCGGACACAAAAAGCCTTTAACAATAAAACGAAGTAATATACACTTTGGCTAGGAGTTATTATCATGGCAAAAGTAAAAAGCGTTTTTAGTTGCGGTAAATGTACCGCTCAATTTCCCAAATGGCAGGGGCAATGCTCTGAATGTGGTGGTTGGAATACTCTGAGTGAGGAAACTCTCTCAGAGGCTGTACCAGCCAACCCACGTTTATCAGGTTATGCCGCGGCCAGCGACAATCAGGTCCAGAACTTAACTGAGATTAATCTGCAAGAGTTACCGCGCTTAAGCACAGATATTGAAGAGCTAAATCGTGTTTTAGGTGGCGGTATTGTACCGGGGTCGGTCGTGTTGATTGGCGGCGATCCAGGCATTGGGAAATCAACTATCTTACTTCAAACCTTATGTAATATTAGCGCGCGTGCTAAAACACTTTACATCACCGGTGAAGAATCCTTAGAACAAGTAAGTATGCGAGCGAAACGTTTGCATCTCGATGCAGAGAAATTACGGTTATTAACTGAAACTAATGTCGAAAAAATTATTAAAATAGCCGAGAAAGAACGGCCACAAGTCATGGTGGTTGACTCTATTCAAACGATTTTCACCGACTATACTAGCTCAGCTCCTGGCTCCGTTAGCCAAGTACGCGAAAGCGCAGCACAGTTAGTGCGCTATGCCAAACAAAGTGGCGTCGCGTTATTCTTAGCTGGCCACGTTACCAAAGATGGTACTTTGGCGGGACCACGAGTGCTTGAGCATATGGTTGACACTGTTTTATATTTTGAAGGTGATCGTAACTCACGTTTTCGAGTGATTCGCGCGGTGAAAAATCGTTTCGGTGCAGTGAACGAGCTTGGCGTTTTCGCTATGACAGAAAAGGGCTTGCAAGAAGTGAAAAATCCATCAGCGATATTCTTATCGCGAGATGGTGAGCCGGCCCCCGGTAGTGTGATTATGGTTACTTGGGAAGGCACGCGACCAATGTTGGTTGAGGTGCAAGCATTAGTTGATGAAAGCTTCGGCAGTAATCCAAAACGAGTAGCGGTTGGCTTTGAGCAAAATCGTTTGGCCATGCTATTGGCCGTGCTGCACAAGCATGGCAACATTGCCATTCACGATCAAGATGTGTTTATCAATGTTGTCGGAGGTTTACGTATTAATGAAACGGCGATTGATCTAGCCGTGATTTTAGCCGTGTATTCCAGCTTTCGTAATAAACCATTGCCAGTCGATTTAATCGTTTTTGGCGAGGTAGGTCTCGGTGGTGAAATTCGCCCGGTACAAAATGGTCAAGAGCGCTTAAAAGATGCCGCCAAGCATGGCTTCAAGCATGCCATTGTTCCCAAAGCCAATGCACCAAAAACACCGCCCGTAGGTTTAAAAATCACAGTGGCTAATTCTGTGGGTCAAGCTTTGATGATCTTTTCATAGGCAAGAAATATTCCGGTAAAGTCATCGATTCAAACACCTATTTCAGGTAGAATACCGCCTTTCTCATTATCGTTGGAGGCGCTATGTATACTAAAACTGTCACCCTAGAAACCTTTGACCCAGAATTAAATCAAATTATCCAAAATGAAGCGGTACGCCAAGAAGAGCATTTGGAGCTGATTGCCTCTGAAAATTTTGCCTCACCTAACGTATTAGCGGTGCAAGGCTCAGTGTTAACTAACAAATACGCTGAAGGCTATCCAAATAAACGTTATTACGGCGGCTGTGTCTATGTTGATCAAGCCGAAATATTAGCCATTGAGCGCCTTAAAGAATTGTTTGGCGCTGATTATGCTAACGTACAGCCACATTCAGGTTCACAAGCAAATATGGCCGTTTATCAAGCGTTACTAAAAACGGGTGATACCGTTTTGGGAATGTCATTGGCTGAAGGTGGTCACTTAACCCATGGTTGCCCTGTTAACTTCTCAGGTAAAGATTATAACGTTTTGCCTTATGGCTTAGACGAGCAAGGTGAAATTGATTACGTTGCGGTGGCTCGTTTAGCCAAGGAACATCAACCAAAAATGATTATTGCTGGTTTTTCGGCATATTCAGGTGTGGCCGATTGGGCTAAGTTTCGCGAAATTGCCGATAGTGTCGGTGCTTATTTAATGGTGGATATGGCACATGTTGCCGGTTTAATTGCCGGTGGTGTTTATCCAAATCCAATGCCGTATGCTGATGTGGTTACATCAACAACTCATAAAACATTACGTGGTCCTCGCGGTGGTATTATTTTGGCTAAGGCGAACCCTGAGCTTGAGAAAAAATTAAACTCCGCTATTTTTCCCGGTATTCAAGGTGGCCCACTAATGCATGTTATTGCAGCAAAGGCCGTGGCGTTTAAAGAAGCATTACAACCAGAATTTAAAGTTTATGCAGCACAAGTGATTAAAAATGCCCAGGCAATGGTTAAGGTTTTGATGGACAGAGGTTATAAAATCGTGTCTAACGGTACGAAAAATCATTTATTCTTAGTTGATTTAATTGGCAAAGAGTATAGTGGTAAAGAAGCTGAAGCCGCCTTGGGTGCTGCTAATATCACAGTTAATAAAAATTCAGTACCAGGGGACCCGCGTGCACCTTTTGTGACAAGTGGTTTGCGTTTAGGCACGCCAGCGGTTACGACACGTGGTTTTAAAGAACAAGAGGCGACACAAATCGCAAATTGGGTTTGTGATGTTCTTGATAATATCGATAAGCCAGAACAACTTGAACAGGTTAAACAGAAAGTGTTGGAGTTGTGTAGTCGATTCCCGGTTTATAGTGATAACAAGCTTAACTAAGCGATTTAGTTTAAGAAAAATTAACAAGGAAAATTAATTATGTTTTGTCCATTTTGTAATGTTAATGAAACTAAAGTAATTGATTCGCGCTTAGTGGAAGAAAGTAATCAAGTGCGTCGTCGTCGCGAATGTTTGCAGTGTAAAGAGCGCTTCACGACTTATGAAAATGCCGCGCTAGCCTTACCGAGTATTATTAAGCGTGATGGCAGACGTAGTGAATTTAATGAAGACAAAGTTCGCCGTGGCTTAACAAAAGCTCTAGAAAAAAGACCCGTTAGTACTGAAAAAATTGAAGAAATCATTGCCCACATTAAAGGTCACTTACGTGCCAGTGGCGAACGTGAAGTTGACGCCGATCAAATCGGTTTGTTGATTATGGATGAGTTAAGTGCCTTAGATCAAGTCGCTTATGTTCGTTTTGCTTCTGTGTATCGTGACTTCCAAGATGTGGACGCGTTTAAAAAAGAAATAGATAAACTGTTGGTTAGAAAATGAATGATATAAGAATAAGCCCTAAAAAACGTCATAAAGCACGCTGCTTTGCTGTGCAAGCATTATACTATTGGCAAATGACACAAGACAATGTTAACGAAGTATTGATTCATTTTCTGAAAGACATCAATGCTAAAAAAACTGACACTGAATATTTTCAAAAAATTATGCATGATGTCGTCAAACAATGTACTCATTTAGATGAGCGGTTTGCACCTTATCTCGATAGGCCGATTGCCGAGATAGGGCCAGTTGAGCTAGCGATATTACGCTTAGGCACCTATGAGCTTACCGAGCATCTTGAAATACCATACAAGGCGGTCTTGAATGAAGCCGTTGAGCTGACTAAAATCTTTGGTCCAGAAGAAGCTCACAAATACATTAATGGTGTGCTCGATAAAGTGGCGGCTCACAGTCGCGCTATTGAGGTAAAGGCATAAGATGACTGAGCAAGAAATTATTGCTCGTTATTTTTTTCGTGAACTCTCTAGTAATTATATTGCACAAAGCATTGGTGACGATGCTGCTATTGTGAATATTCCACCAGGCCAGCAGTTGGTTATGAGTATGGATACCTTAAATGCTAATGTTCACTTTCCCTATTCTTCAACCTCGCTAAGCATCGAAGGTAAATCAGCGTGGCATACTTCAGCATTTGATATTGGTTACAAAGCGGTTGCGGTTAACTTAAGTGATTTAGCTGCCATGGGAGCGCAACCTATTTGGGTAACGTTATCATTGAGCTTGCCAGAGTTGGATACTGCATGGTTGGAGCAATTCAGCCAAGGCCTGTACAGCTTGCTAGATAAGCATCAAGTGAGTCTTATTGGTGGGGATCTTAATCATGGCCCTTTAAGTATTACTATACAAGCTGAAGGTTTGGTTCCATCGGGCAAAGCATTATTGCGTTCTGGTGCTCAAGCGGGTGATTTGGTTTATGTTAGTGGCGAGTTAGGTACGGCGGCTTATGTCTTGCAACAATTGAAAGCGAGTGATGCCGATAAGATAGATGAGTCTCATTTGTGCAAGCTATTACCAGCATTAACGCAACCTCAACCACAAATATCATTAGGTTTAGCTCTACAAGGTATCGCCAGTAGTTGCCTTGATTTATCCGATGGCTTATTGCACGATATACAGCGCATCATGAAAGCTAGTCAAGTGGGTATGACTCTTGATGTACAAACATTACCGGTTGCACAAATTATTCGTAAGATGGTTAGTCTAAAAGAAATGGCTCGTTTAGCATTGGTAGGAGGTGATGACTATCAACTGTGCTTCACTATTCCGGCGACAAAGAAGGCGGAATTAATTACCATTGGTAAAAAATTACAGGTATCATTGACGGAGATAGGCCTCGTCACCGAAAGCCAGCAATTAGAGTTACGCCATAACCCGCTAGAGAACAAAACTAGCTTAAATGGCTTTGAACATTTTCATAAAAACAATTGTTAAAGAAGGGCGCTGAAATGAAATATAAACGCAATCATTTACCTAAAGAAATTAACTTAAAAAACCCACTGCATTTATTAGCCGTTGGTTTCGGCTCAGGTGCTGCGCCATACATGCCAGGGACTGCGGGTACACTGGTCGCTGTTCCTATTTATCTATTAATGCAGCTTGCCCCTTTGCCTATTTACACTTTGATTTTAGCCATCATGGTGTTTGCCGGTTTTTGGTTATGCGACGTCACTGATAAAGCCATCAGTGTACACGACCACCCTAGTATTGTCTGGGATGAAATAGTCGGTTTTTTACTGACCATGTGGGCCGTGCCTTTATACTGGATGTGGCTTTTGTTAGGTTTTTTACTGTTTCGCCTATTTGATATTTGGAAGCCACGGCCTATTTCTTGGATTAACGATAAAGTGGGTGGTGGTGTTGGTGTCGTCGTAGATGATTTAATGGCAGGTGTTTATGCTTGGATTGTCTTACAAATCATTATATGGGTTATGTAGAGCCTAAGGAAAATATGTCAGAGACTATAAAAATTGTCGAGCAAAGTTTATTAATGCCTGCCGACTTAACGCAGAATAAATTACAAACGGTTCTAGGCTCAATGCTTGGTAATCAGATTGATTTTGCTGAATTGTTTTTTCAAAATCGCCACACTGAATCTTGGTTGCTCGAAGATGGCATTGTCAAAGAAGCCCATTATGGGATCGAACGCGGTGTTGGTGCTCGTGCCATCAGCGGTGAGAAAACTGGCTTTGCGTATTCCGATGATATTGTTTTGCCTGCCTTGCAAGATGCCGCTAGTGCAGCACGCAGCATTGCTTATCACCAAGGTGAGGGTAAGGTTAAAGCGGCGAGTAGGGTTGAAGGTTTACAACTTTATGCACCAATCAATCCTCTACACAGTTTAGCCGAAGGCGAGAAAATAAAATTACTTCAACGTATTAATACTGAGGCACGTAAAATTGACTCGCGAGTGGTGCAAGTTAACGCCAGCATATCAGGTGCTCACGATGTGGTTTACATGATGTCTAGTGACGGTGAGGTAGCGGCCGATATTCGTCCCTTGGTTAGAATGAACGTTTCTGTTATTGTCGAGCAGGATGGTCGCCGCGAACAAGGTTTTGCAGGTGGCGGTGGACGTAGTGATTACCAAGTATTTGTCGACAGTGATAGAGTACTTGAATATGCACAAGAAGCGGTGCGTACTGCGTTAGTGAATCTAGAAGCAAAAGCAGCACCGGCAGGTGTAATGCCGGTGGTGTTAGGTCCAGGTTGGTCGGGTGTCTTGTTACATGAAGCCGTTGGACATGGGTTAGAAGGTGATTTTAATCGTAAAGGTGTATCCGCTTTTACAGGTCGTGTCGGCGAACAAGTGGCAAGTAAATTATGTACTGTGGTGGATGATGGCACGTTAGCCGGGCGGCGCGGTTCACTGAATATTGATGACGAAGGTGTACCGACTGAAAATACGGTACTTATTGAAAAGGGTATTCTTCGTGGATATATGCAAGATAAACTCAACGCTAAGTTAATGGGAGTTAAGTCGACAGGTAATGGCCGCCGTGAATCTTATGCCTGCCTTACATTACCCCGAATGACTAATACCTATATGCATGCCGGTCAGCACACGCCAGAAGAAATGATCGCTTCGGTTGATAAGGGTATTTATGCCGCAGGTTTAGGGGGTGGTTCAGTTGATATTACATCCGGTAAGTTTGTGTTCTCAACCTCAGAAGCATATTTAATTGAAAATGGTAAAATTACGCATCCAATTAAAGGGGCTACCTTAATTGGCTCTGGCCCGGAAGTGATGCAAAATATTTCTATGGTGGGTAATGACCTTGAGCTTGATACTGGAATTGGTATTTGTGGTAAAGAAGGCCAAAATGTACCCGTAGGAGTAGGGCAGCCAACATTAAAGGTTGACGCAATGACAGTTGGCGGTAGTACGGAAAGCTAAAAAAGAAGGTGCTTAGTAAGCTATAAAGCACAGCTCTGAGCATCTGACTTTGGCAAATGTAAAAGACATTTCTCATACAGGGCAAGTGATTCACGTAATTTCATAATGGCAACATTGGTGGGGCTTTGCAAAGAACTATTCTTCGGGAAGGCAATAATAATTTCTTTTAGGCCAATACTGTATGGTAAGACATGAAACTTACCCCTATAGAGAGGGTTGTTAATGGCGTATTGGATTAATGGGTAATAACTTGCAATGGCTGTGACTTTCTTTTCAGCTAACAATTTCAAAGCCTCATCCATCGTTTGAGTAATAACAACCTTACCACCCGCTTGAGAAATATAGTGCGTGTCAAGTTGACCTTGAACTAGGGCAACCGTTTCATGATGTAGGTTTTGCTTAACTTTAAGTTCCATCAAATGATGATTGTAGCTATGGGTTAACGCTGAGGTTAGTGTTGCTGTAAATGAGGTTAGAGTCGCAATGGATAAGATAATAATCATTATGTAAATTATCCGGCTACTGAAATGTCGAAATTGGGGGAAATGATTTAACGTTAAAAAGGCAACGATAATGTGCCATATCTGAAAGAGTAAACTGCCCTCTTCTTTAACATTATTTTTTGAGCGCTTTTGTACAAGATAGGTAGTAAGGCTGAGAACAATTAAAACGAGCAGCACGATTAAAAAAAGCTTATTAAAAATAACCCCTAAAAAATCTTGGAAAATGGTTAAAAAAGTTTCTTGTGTGCGATTGCTCAGTAATACCACATAACTAATATAGACAGGACGAGAGAAACTACTCATGGCGTAATGCTTTTGACTCGCTTCAATTGGGCCAATTAAAACTTGGTATTTCCCAGATTTTACTTTGGGCATTGCTACATCAATATCACTACCAGCATTATAAAATTGTGTTTGCCAACCATTGGCCATTTGCCCAGAAAATGGCATCGCTTGAATCACGCCAACACGAATAGCCTGTTTATTAGTGGCTGCGCTCAGCATGCTAGTGAGAAGTAGAGAGAGAAGAAAAATGACAATCCGTTTGTTCACAGTTCCTATTGTAAGTGAGCCAGGTCTAGAAAACAAGTTGATAATATTTAGACATGTATATCTTGCGAGCAACCATTTGCTTTCAGTAGTAAATCTGATATTGTAATATTAATTGGAAAATAATGAGAATAAAATAATGCACAATTTCAAGACAGTGATCACTTCCTTCCTTCTGCTAAGCAGCTTATTTTTTATGATGAACGGCCATGCGAGTACCGTCGTACAGCCAGCTGATATGGTCCCGGTGATTATTGATACCGATATGGGATTCGATGATTGGATGGCAATTTTATATTTAGCTAAAAATCCCAAGGTTAATATTATCGCCGTTAGTATTGATTGTTATGGTGAAACGTATTGCACTAATAATCGTCCAGCAAGAAATGCGGCACGTTTACTCAAGCTTGCAGGGAAAAATAACACTCTAGTGTATATGGGAGCACCTCAAGCTAAACATTATTGGCCGACATTCCCAGCCAAATCACGTCAAGCATCATGGAAAATGCAACTGCCAGGTTTCCAGAAACTCGCCTATAATGCCTCCAATATTCACACACGTGGTGGCATAGCAGCATTGGTAAGACTTCTTGTGCGAGCCGGCCAACAAAAACGACCAGTGAAGATTATTTCGATTGGTTCCGCCATGAATTTAAGTCAGGCTTGGCAGTTAGCAAAGAGACAGCATGAACAACATGCTTTTTCAGCCGGTATTGAGATGATATATAAGGGAGGAGGTGCTTTTGGACAAGTGTTACGAACACCCATCAAGAAGAGTTCATTACAATTAACCAATTATAATATTGATGGTAACGTTAATTTTCCTGGGTTTTATTTAAGTAATAATACACAGGCAGCATGGAATATTTATGTGGCTGCTAAGCCGATGCAAGATTTAATTGCATCAGGGCTGCCAATCACTTTTGTTCCCACTAATTTATCGAGCCAAGTATCCATTAACAAGGCATCATATCTACGGCTCATGAAAGTTGCAAAGCATAGCAAAGTAGCCGCTTTTGTTATCGCCGATATTAAAAATATTGTGGATGGTTATGGTGGCTGGGCAAATAATAATTTAGATTACTGGGATCCATCAGTAGCTGTTGCTGCAATTAATCCTGGATTGATCACACAAAAATTTCAACACGTCCCCGTTTGTGTCAATATTCATAAGCGAAAAGTGACTACTATCAGCGGGTATGATCAAACAGGTATGTCATTTTATGCCTTTACACCGAATACTTTACCTTATTATTTCTCTGCTATCCTAGTCAATCGACCTTATTCGAAAAACAGTCCACAGAAAAGATACTCACGAAAAGCTTGTGATTACTTAAAGGAAGCAAGCAATCCGGTAACCGTAGATTGGAAAATGTCAGTTGATGCATTTTATCAGGAATTTATTAATCAGTTGGCATGATAACCTTTTACGCTATAACGGAATGAAGTCCACTTTGGGGCCGCCATCTTTTATACCCCACGAAGTGATTTTTGAATTTATCATCTTATCTTTACGATTAGAGAATGAAAAATTTATGATGTCATCATTTACCTTTTAAAATTCAGTGTCTAGTTTTTGAACCTTGAACTCCTCGCATCTTTCTCTCTAAGAGGTATAATAAACTTTTTAATTGGGCTCTAAAATATGTCGACAGAATTACATTCTCAAAAATCCGTAGCAAATTTAATGGATCAAGTTCTAGACTTGGCTAAAAAAGGGGGGGCAACATCGGCAGAAGTCGATATAGATTTGGAGACGGGCTTTTCGGCTACAGCGCGGATGGCTGAAAGTGAGACTTTGGAATATAACCAAGATAATAATGTTTCTATAACGGTATACCAAGATTACCGTTCTGGTTCGGTGACGACATCGGATATGCGAGATGGCTCGCTCCAAGAAGCTGTGGCAGCAGCTTTACGCATTGCACGCTACACAGAGGCTGACCCGATGGCAGGCTTGGCCGACAAAAACCTGCTTGCGAAAACCGTACCAACTTTAGAGATTGATTTTCCATGGGACATTACGCCAGAGCAAGCAATGCAGCAGGCGATGGACTGTGATCAAATGGGCTTAGATCATAGTCCGTTGATTACTAATTCAGAAGGTGTGACCTTGGGTACGCATCGTAGCTTGGCAGGTTATGCTAATAGTCATGGGTTCAATCATAATTATCATGAAACCCGACATACTATTAGCAGTGTTTTGGTTGCCGAACAGCATGGGCAAATGCAGCGTGATTACTATTACTACACGGCACGTGATCCAAAAGCCTTACCAAGCTTGGCCGATGTTGCTAGGCAAGCCGCGGAGCGAACAGTTAGTCGTTTGAATCCTCGGCCAGTGAAAACTGGCGCGGTCCCAGTATTATTTTCGGCTGAAACGGCGCGTAGTTTTTTTAGTCATTTTGTGAGCGCTATTCAAGGGCGGTCTTTATATAAACAGTCATCATTCTTACTCGATTACTTAAACAAGCCTATTTTTCCAGAATGGTTAACATTAACCGAGCAACCACATCTACCGGGAGCCGTGAGTAGCATTCCCTTTGATCGCGATGGTTTGTTAACTTACGATAAAACCTTTGTCGAAAGTGGCGCATTAAAAAGTTTTTCGTTAAGCAGCTATGCTGCTCGTAAGTTAAACATGCAACCTACTGCCAATGCCGGTGGTCTTCATAATTTAATTGTCCCTCCAGGTGAGCATAGCTTTACCGAAATGTTACAAGCATTGGACACTGGAATAATGGTAACTGAAGTGATGGGCAGTGTTAATCTAGTGACGGGTGATTATTCTCGTGGTGTTTGTGGTTTTTGGGTAGAGAAGGGTGAAGTTCAATTTCCAGTTGACGAGGCAACTTTAGCAGGGAGTCTGTTAGACATGTTTAAGAATATACGTTTGCTTGGTAATGATACGGATAAGCGTGGCAGAATCCAAGCACCTTCGATCTTAATTGATAACGTTATGCTTGGTGGCGGTGGTTAATGAGTCTCTTGGTTCTCGTTAAAGTTATTGTTAATCAAATTTGCAATGGCTTGCCAGCAGTTATCGGCATCTTCTTGCCCGTCGGCGACGATGTCAACAATCAAAGTACTACCTTGGCTTGCGGCTAAGCCCATAATGCCCATAATACTTTTACCATTGGCGCTATTTTTGGCGTGAGTAAATGTTACCTTCGCTGGAAATTGGCTGACAACTTCAACAAGTTGACTTGAGGCACGAATGTGTAGGCCTAATTTATTAGGGATAACAATTTCTTTGTTGATTCGTATTTCATTCGTCATTTAGTTCTCGGTGTCGCAGTTGAATATGGGGGCCTTTTGGGCCTAAATGTTTAAAGTGTTCATACAAACATTCTGTGACAAAAACAGAGCGATGATGACCTCCGGTGCAACCAATAGAAATAGTCATATAGTTTCGGTTATCTTCACGATAAGCGGGTAACCAGTTTTCAACGAACTTAGTGATATCTGCAACCATATTTTGCACTTCACTTTTTTCAATGAAAAAGTTAATTACATCACTTTGTCTTCCATCTAAGGCGCGTAGGTTTGGTTCCCAATAAGGGTTTGGTAAACAGCGTACATCGAAAACATAATCACTATCCCGTGGCAGGCCATATTTGAAGCCAAACGACTGAAATAAAATAGTGATATCCGAAGCTTTAGATTCAACAATTTCTCGCAATTGGTTTTGTAAATTATGTACGCTTAAGCGACTAGTATCAATGCGATACTTGGCAATTCTCGCCAAAGGATCTAATCGTTCTAATTCTAGATGAAGAGCTTCTTTTAAGGGTAAAGTTTCGGTGGTCAGCGGATGCTTGCGTCGTGTGGAGCTAAAACGTTCTAGTAACGTTTTTTCATCTGTATCTAAATAAATCACATCAAGTTGTACATTATTGTTTTCTAATTGCAAAATGATCTTGTCTAATATATTTTCATCTTCCGGTAGGTTCCGCACATCAATTCCGATGGCGACATTTTCTTTACCAGACAAGTGACGAGGTAAGCTGGTGAGTAAGCTTACTGGCAAGTTATCAATGGCATAGTAATTTAAGTCTTCTAATAAATGAAGACAACTACTCTTGCCTGAACCGGAACGACCTGTGATGATAAGAAATTTCATGAGCTGATTGTAGCTGGGATTAACCAAACTTGGAAGAGGGGATAACGCTGGGACTCAGTTTGTTGAAGTCTTTATTATTTTATCGCAGCTTGATATAAACTTTCATTTGAGTCGGCAGCACGTAACCGTTCGCAAAAGTCTCCATTACAAAACAAATTGGCTAATTTAGCCAACGTCTGTAATTCTTCGTCACCAGCATCGGCGGTTACTAATAAGATACAAAAAAGATCAACATTTTTTTTATCAATGCTGTCGAATACCATTGGCTTATCAAGGCTAAGTAAGGCAATTATCGGCTCAGATAGTCCCACAATTCTAGCATGAGGTAAAGCAATGCCTGCACCAAGGCTAGTGCTTCCTAAACGTTCTCGCTGAGTGAGTTGTTCAAGGATTAACTGCGAAGTGATATCCGGCAAAGTCTCTGCTAGAAGCTTGCTAGCAAGCTGTAAAAGACGTTTTTGGTTATCTTCTTTCACTCGGGAACGAGTACGTTCAAGTGAAAGAAGATCGGTGAAAATATTACTCATAATAAGAAATACTGGCGTTATTCGGCTTCGTTAACAAAATCTTTTTCGGCACTTTCATCAGTGAGGGCTTCTTCTTTATAGGCTTGTTCAGCTCGTTGCTCTTTTTGATGGCCAAAATGTAATTCTTTATATTTCTCAAGTTGAGTTTTTAGCTTATGAATCATTTCATCTAATGATTTATACATGTCATCGGTAGAGGCCGAGGCATTGAGTTTCTTTTCAGGAACATTCACATTGACCTCAGAAATGTTACGGTGATCATTATCGATTTTTAATATGATTTCCATATCTGTCATGAAATGACCATAATGATTGAGTAAACGATTGAATTTCTTATGAATTAATTCCTCCATGGCGGCAGTCGTTTCAAAGTTATCACCGGTAATTACGATATCATCTATTGTCATTATTTGCTCCTTGTTATCTACGTATGAAATTAGTATAGATCATATCAAGCCTAGGGGCGACTTTATTGGCAAGTAATGTGATATCAATTTGTTTTACAAAGAAAAACTCTCACCTAAATACACATCTTGCACTTGTTGGTTTTGTAGGACTTCTTCCGGCGTGCCTTCACACAAAATACTGCCTTCGTTAACAATATAAGCACGTTCGCAAATATCTAAGGTTTCACGTACGTTATGGTCGGTGATTAAAATACCAATACCTTTGCTTTGTAAGTGACGAATAATGCGTTTTAAATCGATAACCGATATAGGATCTACACCAGCGAAAGGTTCATCAAGTAAAATAAATTTGGGATTAATGGCTAAAGAGCGTGCTATTTCCACTCGGCGGCGTTCACCACCAGATAGACTCATGCCTTTGTTATCACGAATATGGGTAATATGAAACTCGTTCAGTAAGCTTTCTAATTCATCGGTACGTTGCTCTTTGTCGAGATCTTTACGCAACTGTAATACGGCCATGATATTGTCTGCTACGCTAAGTTTACGGAAGATAGAGGGTTCTTGAGGCAGATAGCCAATGCCTTCTTGGGCGCGTACATGAATAGGGCTTTTGCTGATATTTTTGCCATCGAGGAAAACCTCGCCTGAATCACTTTGTACTAAACCGACAATCATATAAAAGCTCGTGGTTTTACCGGCTCCGTTCGGGCCTAACAATCCCACAATTTCGCCTTCACGAACTTGCATCGAAAAATCTTTGACGACGGTACGTTTTTTGTAGGCTTTACGTAAATGTTTTGCTTGTAATAGGCTCATAGCTAGTGATTAATATAATTTCCCTGTGTTTGTGACAATAATATCACTTTTCCTTGTTTAAAGTTAGCCCGAAAACCAATTGAAGAGACAGAGATGCCTGGCTGCTCGGCGTTGGTTAATACATTATTTTCAGCTATGTTCTTTTGTGGATAGATACTAACTGTGCTTGTTATTAATGTGGTTTCTTTATTCGTTGGGCCACTTTCTTGATGCAAATGTACGTTGCCGAAAAGATGGACGACTTGGTCGCCATTTATGGCTTGGCCTTTGTCTGCGGTTACCTTCCATGGTTTATGTTTTTCAGAATAACAATAACCAATAGGTTTAACAAAGTCGGTTTTATTTTGCTTTTTATAGTGCAATGATTTATCACTATAAAATTGATAAGCCATCGTGCCAGCCTTGTTATATTGAATGATATGCGCATCGGTTGCGATTAAATTAGGAATTTGTGGTCCTTGGCGAACTGATTGCTGACTTGAAAAAGCATGGTACAAATAAAACAAAACGAAGCCGGCTGCAATCGCAATTGCCAAATAAATTAACTGTCGATTCAGTTTGCCAAGACTGAGTTTATCAGTTGCCATAGATAGCTAATGCCTGTTGCCATTTGTCTTGGGCTTGTAATAATAAATCACAAGCTTGGCGCGCTGCACCATGTCCTGCGGCTTTGCTGGTGATAAAGCTCGCTTGTTGTTGCACATAATCAAGTGCATCTTGCGGAGCAATACTTAAGCCAACTTGTTGTAATACTGGAATGTCGTTAATATCATCGCCCATATAAGCTACTTCGGATTTGTCCACATTTAACTTCTCGATGAGCTCATTGAACGCGGCAAGTTTAGTGACTTGCCCTTGATATAGATGTTTAATGCCTAACTCGCGTGCGCGTCTAGAAATGATTGTCGACTTTCGACCCGTAATAATCGCGACTTCAACGCCGACGGTTAATAACATTTTAATACCCAAGCCATCTTTAGAGTTGAAGGCTTTATTTTCTTCGCCACTGTTTGAAAAATAAAGCTTACCATCGGTTAGCACACCATCGACATCAAAAATCATAAGCTTAATGTTTTTGGCTAAAGCTTGTATAGAATTACTCATGAATTTAAATCACTCCTGCTTGTAGAATATCATGCAGATGAATAATGCCAAGTATCTGCTGTTTTTCATCGACCACCGGGATGGCGGTAATCTTGTAATCTTCCATTTCATTAAAGACTTCATAAGCTAATAAATCAGCCGAGGTAGTCTTACACTTTCCTGTTATCAACTCTTGTAAATTCGAAGCGAATAAGTCGTGATTGCTTTCTAGTGTACGACGCAAGTCACCGTCAGTAAAAACACCCAAGAGCTCACCATTATCATCGACAACCGTCGTCAAGCCTAATCGTTTGGCGCTCATTTCTATGAGTACGTCTTTAATTGGCGCATTGATATTGATCTTAGGTATATCATTCCCGGTGCGCATAATTTCATTCACACGTAATAATAGACGTTTACCTAAAGTACCACCAGGATGTGATAACGCAAAATCTTCTTTACTAAAGCCGCGCGCACGTAATAATGCGATGGCGAGGGCATCACCCATTACCAATGTTGCGGTAGTGCTCGAGGTTGGTGCAAGATCGAGTGGCCCAGCTTCCTGTTGCACCGAAACATCTATGTTAACGCTAGCACCTTGGGCGAGCGGTGAGTCCGGACAGCCAGTTAAGCTTATCAATTGAATCGATTTGTGTTTAATCAAAGGTAATAGAGTGAGGATTTCCCCCGTTTTACCTGAGTTCGATATTGCCAAAACCACATCATCGTGTGTGATCATGCCAAAATCACCATGGCTGGCTTCAGCTGCATGCACAAAAAAAGCGGGCGTGCCCGTACTGGCTAGGGTAGCGGCAATTTTATTGCCGATATGGCCTGACTTGCCCAAGCCAAGTACAACCACGCGCCCCTTACAAGCCAATAAGATTTCACAGGCTCGCGCAAAATCAGTATTTACGCGGTCTTCTAGCTCACTAATCGCGCTCAGCTCTTTGCGAATCACTTCAATGCCCCATTGGCAGTAATTATTCTGTGTTTTCATAGTTAAAGATTTGTTAAAAAAGGCAGAGTAACATAGAATACACTCAATTTCGATTTAATGAAGCTTAAGTGTTTTTATGATTAATGATGCTCACCATGAAAATTATGTCTCTATTTGTAACGTCTCGTTTCAACGCGGTGATAGAACCATTTTTTCTGATCTTAACCTGCAAATTCCGACAGGTAAAATTTCCGCTATTATGGGCCCCAGCGGCACGGGTAAAACTACGCTGTTACGCTTAATTGGTGGTCAACTTAAGCCGGAGCAGGGCAGTATTGTCGTAAAATCTCAAGAAATCAATAAGTTATCGCGAGAAGAACTTTTAAAAGCCCGTCGTGAAATGGGGTTAATGTTTCAAAGCAATGCTTTATTTACCGGCTTAAATGTCTTTGAAAATGTGGCTTTTCCATTGCGAGTGCACACAAGCTTCACTGAGCAAATGATAGCTGATATTGTTTCAATGAAGCTGGAGGCAGTTGGTTTGCGAGGTGCAATCGACTTAATGCCGAATGAGCTTTCTGGTGGCATGTCACGCCGTGTTGCTTTGGCTAGGGCAACAGTGCTTGATCCAAAGTTGATGATGTACGATGAACCCTTTACAGGACAAGACCCGATTTCACTGGGTATTTTGTTGAAACTAATAAAAGAACTCAATACGAATTTACAAATGACGACCATTATCGTTTCACATGATGTTGCTGAGGTAATGCAAATTGCCGATTATGTTTTCATTGTTGGTAATGGTAAAGTTTTGGGCCAAGGCACGCCCGCTGAAATGGCGGTTAGTGAGCAAGCTGATGTTAAACAATTTATTAAGGGCTTGCCTGATGGGCCTGTGCCTTTCCAGTACCCAGCACCTGATTACATAGATGAACTAATAGAAGGAAAGAATTAACCTTGATTACTCGTTTGCAACAATTAGGCCAATCCACGATTCGCGTCATTACCAGCTTAGGGAGTGCAGCTATAACCTTGTTTGTTGTTTGCTTTCGCAAACCTCAGAATATCGGTTCCGCCTTCCGTGCTTTAGTGGCCCAGCTTTTTTCGGTTGGCGTTCTTTCTTTACCTATTATTTTAGTCTCGGGCTTATTTATTGGTATGGTAGTTGGTTTGCAAGGTCATCATACCTTAGTGAAATTTGGCGCAACGAGTGCTTTGGGCTCATTAGTTGCTTTAAGTGTTGTGCGCGAATTAGGTCCTGTGGTGACAGGCTTATTATTTGCCGGTCGAGCTTGCTCTGCATTAACCGCAGAAATCGGCTTAATGAAAGCAACTGAGCAATTATCTAGCATGGAGATGATGGGCGTTGACCCACTGGGCCGTGTGATTGCACCAAGATTTTGGGCTGGAGTTATAAGTATGCCGCTATTGGCTATCATTTTTGATGCAGTTGCTATTTTTGGTGGCTACTTAGTGAGTGTGAAATTACTCGGCGTTGATAGTGGTTCTTTTTGGTCTAATATGCAATCGAGTGTTGTATTTAGTGATGACGTCTTAAACGGTATTTATAAAAGCATTGTCTTTGGTATTGTGGCGACGTGGATTGCTGTGTATCAAGGTAATGCCTGTATCCCTACGGCTGAGGGGATTGGGCGTGCGACGACACGTACGGTAGTGTACTCGTCGTTAGCCATTTTAGGTCTAGATTTTATTTTAACAGCCATGATGATGGGAGGTTGGTAATGAACAAGCGCACAGTGGAGGTAATGGTTGGATTGTTTGTGCTCCTGGCTTTTATTTTATTATTATTTTTAGCACTTAGAGTTAGTGGTTTTACAGATAATAGCTTTAAAAATGGTTACACAGTATCAGCAGAGTTTGATAATGTCGGAGCATTAAATGAAGGTGCTTTAGTGAGTATTGCCGGCGTTAAAATTGGTGAGATTGATAGCATTGTACTTGACCCAACAACGTATCGTGCTGATGTAGTGATGCAAATTTATTCTAAGAAAACATTATTGCCTATTGACTCTTCGGCGAGTATTTATACTCAAGGCATTTTGGGCGCGCAGTACATTGGTTTAACATCGGGCTTTGCTGAAACCAACCTCCAGAATAAAGGTGAGATAAGAACAACGCACTCGGCTTTGATTTTAGAAAATCTTATTGGCCAGTTCTTATTTAAAATGAAAAAATAACTTAGCTAGGAGTTAGGAATGTTACGAAAAGGTTTATTATTTATTTGTCTTAGTATCTTTGCCATAAGTTGTTTTGCCGCGACACAAAGCCCATTGAACATGCTGCGAGATGCAACTAAGTCATCTATCAATGCACTCACGGCCTATAAAAAGCAACATCCAAAACAAGAAGAAATTCCTTTCCCCGTTATTTATCAGATTGTTAATCAAAAACTCTTACCACATGTCGCGACCGACTATATGTTGCGCAGCATCTTGGCACGACAATGTCATTATAAAGTAGAAGGCCAAAGCTGCGTTGTGATTAATATGAGAGCTATCCCTAAAGCACAATGGAACGATCTCAGAACACAATTTGTTTACATGATGGTGAACTTATACGCTTCTGCACTAGGTGAAGCTGACCAATATAAAGTGCGCTTCCGTAAAAGCAGACGCACCGTTGCTGCAGCACCAGGTGCAATGATGGAAATTGAAAGTCAGGTTATATTACCTGGGACTGCGCCTGTTACGATTACCTACCAGATGATGTATCAAAATAATCAATGGCAGGTCTATGATTTTAGTATTAATGGCGCGATTAGTGTTGTTAGCAACTTACGCGCACAATTTGCACCAACCATACAGCAAAAAGGTATTGTCGGTTTGTTGGCTTTTTTGAAAAAACATAATGCTGATGTTCGTACCGAACGAGCAGGGAAATAAATTACATGGAACAGGCTACTTTGAGCACCCAGGAAAATGGTGTCCTAAATGTCGATCGTGAAATTACGTTTTATAATGCGGCGACATTGTGTTCACAGTTAAAAACGTTCATGCCACAAGATGCTAAACAAGTGACGGTTGAATTGGCAAACTTGTCGCATTGTGACAGTGCGAGTTTAGTTTTTCTTATTACACTGTTACGACAAGCGAAAAAACATTCTCAATCGGTTACGTTTTTAAATATTCCACAAGCGATGCAAGCCTTAATCAAATTGTATAATTTAAGCCGTTTAATTTATGAAGGTGAAGTTCAGCATGGATAATAATGAATTAGAAGATTTTTTGAGTAAAGCACTACCTGATGTGGCTTTTAATGTCAGTGGTGATGGTCACCATTTTGATATTGCAGCAGAGGGCACTATGTTTGCCGGCATGTCACGCTTAACTCAACAAAAGTGTTTAAACAAAATTTTACAACCGTTAATCAAAAGCGGTGCAGTGCATGCGGTTAATTATACAATTAAGAGCTGCGCTGTTAGCAAAAAAGAAGGAAAATAATGGATAAATTAAGAATTATTGGCAATGCGTCTATTAAAGGATCGCTTAAAGTTTCAGGTGCTAAAAATGCGGCCTTGCCTATTTTGGCCGCCTGCTTATTATTAGATGAGCCCGTTATTATTGCGAACGTGCCACACTTACGTGATATCACTACGACAATGTCCTTATTGGGCGTGATGGGCGTCGAGCTGATTTTAGATGAAAATATGCAGATTGAAGTTAACCCAACTACGATTAATAGCTTCACCGCGCCGTATGAGCTAGTAAAAACAATGCGTGCCTCAATTTTGGTTTTAGGCCCGCTATTGGCCAAGTTTGGAGAAGCTAAAGTCTCGTTGCCAGGTGGTTGTGCTATTGGTAGCCGTCCGGTTGATATTCATTTGGATGGTTTACGCGCGATGGGTGCCAAAATAGACGTTGATGGTGGTTATATTCACGCAAGTGTCGATGGTCGCTTACAGGGCGCAAAAATTCTTTTAGAAAAAGTCACGGTTAATGGAACCGAGAACTTAATGATGGCTGCCACTTTAGCTGAAGGCACAACGATCTTACGTAATGCTGCCCAAGAACCAGAAGTAGTTGATACAGCTGATTTTCTAAATGCGATGGGTGCTAAAATCACGGGTGCGGGTAGCGATACAATCACGATTGAAGGTGTGGAGCGTTTACATGGCGGCCAATACAAGATCATGTCAGACAGAATAGAGGCCGGTACATACTTAATTGCAGCAGCTATGGTTGGTGGCAGTATCACATTGAAAGATATTGATCCGGAATCTTTAGAATCAGTATTGATTAAGCTCGAAGACACTGGGGCTATCATTGAAAAAGGTGATGACTGGATTACACTTGATATGCAGGGCAAACGTCCCAAAGCGGTAGATATTTACACGGCACCTTTTCCAGGTTTTCCAACCGATATGCAAGCGCAAATGATGGCGTTAAATACTATTGCTGAAGGACCAAGCACGGTTACAGAAACGATTTTCGAAAATCGTTTTATGCACGTACAAGAATTACAGCGCATGGGTGCCGATATTAAGCTTGAAGGTAATACCGCAATTGTAAACGGCGTAGAAAAACTACAAGGCGCACCTGTTATGGCAACAGACTTGCGGGCTTCGGCTTGTTTGGTTTTGGCGGGATTAGTGGCCGAAGGCGAAACTGACATTGAGCGTATTTATCATATCGATCGTGGGTATGAGCGAATTGAAGAAAAATTTGCTTTGCTTGGAGCTAATATTCAGCGAGTCGTTGAATAAGTCACGGATAGAATATTAGCAGGCTCTTTCTTTCCAGAAGGTGAGGGTAATCAATAGCAAAACGTTTACTCTTTTACTAGAGCAGGTGATAAATGAAACGAGCAGAATTAACAGATTACCTAAATACTTTTTTAAAAATAAACTCTTTCAAAGACTATTGCCCTAATGGGTTACAAGTTTCTGGAAAAGATGAAGTTAAAAAAATAGTCACTGGTGTGACAGCCTGCCAAGCACTGCTGGATGCCGCAGTTAAAGAAAAAGCAGATGCTATCTTAGTGCATCATGGCTATTTTTGGAAAGGTGAAGACCCATGCGTAACGGGTATAAAACGACAACGTATAGCAACGCTGCTAGCTCACGATATTAATCTTTACGGTTATCATTTGCCACTCGACTCAAATCCAACATTAGGCAACAATGCCAAATTAGGTCAAAGCCTTAATTTTACTGTAACGTCAATTTTGAATGATGGCTTGTTATACTGCGGTGAGCTTACAGGTGAGTTATCGGCTAATGAGCTAGCGGTGCAGTTAGAAAAAACATTGCAGCATAAACCGCAAGTTATTGCTGCGGGCAATCGTAATATTAAAACAATAGCTTGGTGCACAGGTGCCGCACAAGATTTAATTGAGCAAGTAGCTTTACTTGGGATTGATGCTTTTATTTCAGGTGAAATTTCAGAGCGCACTTATCATATTGCCAGGGAATATGATATTAATTATTTTGCTGCAGGACACCATGCAACAGAACGCTTTGGTATAAAGGCATTAGGTGAGCATTTGGCGGAGAAGTTTTCGGTAGAGGTTTCTTTCGTGGATATTATGAATCCAATTTAAGTGGCAAATGCAGCATTCAGAAATTGCATGACAGACAAAAATAGATCCTTTTAGATTTATGGGCTATATTAAACATTCAAATTTAATTAAGGACGATTATTCATGAAAAAATTATTTCCCACTGCATTATTTATTACTATGTTTTTATGCGTGAGTCTTTCTTATGCTAAAGAGGCGGAGGCTAAGCTTACCGTGGCTGAGCGGCAAGAGATTGCTAAGCTTCATGGTCTTGCAGAGATGGGTACTGATACTCTTACCGAGACCATCACTACAAGAACGCTCAACAATAAAAGATATTTACTTGAAACCGATGGGAAGGGAAGCAAAATAGATGGTCGTCCTATTTATTCAAGGGCTACACGATTTCAAGAAAATGAGTTAGCTGCCCATCCTGACAATAAGCCGAAATTAGGCTTAAGCCGTTTAAATATTAAGGGTAAGAATTATATTAGTGTGACAGCGATGCATGGTGTTGCTGATGGTGATAATACAAAGTTAATGACCTTATATAACATCTATGGTTCAAGTTCCAGAGGGTAGCTCTAGCAAGCAACTTTTAAATGTTAGAGCGGCTCTTTATGCAAACATCAAGCAGATAGCTCACAACCCACTTGCACTTAGTAATGCTGTCCAGTTCTCTAGGCCAGCAGACGAATTGAGTAGCAAATCAAAGAACGGTGGGCGTGATGATTTTATTGCTGAGAATCGATTCTCTCGGCCTGTGAGTGAGAGTAGCAGCGAGCAGAGGAGTCTACGGTAATTGACTAGATTGCGAGTTTAAAGAGTCATTGCTGACTAGGCTCTCAAAACTCAATGGTAGCAATACCGTTAAATCAAAAAAGCCCCAGGCGTAAGTAATATGGCTGGGGCTTTTTTGTCTGATTTTTTTCAACCGCTACAAATTAAAGCGCCATTCTGGTTGCTAATAGAGCCTGGACAGTTGCCCCTAAAGGTACTATTGACACGCCGGCCATTGTTTCGTTTGCAAGAACAGTTCAACACGCTGTTGTTGTAGGAGCAGCTATTACAACTTTGGCGGTAGTTGCCTGCAGGCAGGCCGTTTGAATGATTCCGGCCAGCATGATGCTGTTTGCGACGAGGATTGTAGTGAGGTTCAGGACGTTGTCGTGAATGGCGAGCCCATTTTGTACATTGTAAGTTGCCATTACTATTCGTGGCTTTAATGCACTTGCGTGCAAGGTTTAAATTAGCACGCTGCCAATAACCTCTTACTGTTTGGCATATACAATATAAATTACCGTGGTTCATCTCACATTGACGACATGTTTGTTGATAATTTCCTCGCGGTGCTCTTGCTGCTTGGCTAACGCTGGCATAGCTTAAGCTCAAAATTATGATAAGCAAGATAAGTTTTTTCATTTTGACGTCCTCAATTATTTTATTTTTAAAGTTATCTTCATATTCCACTATTGATTAGCAGAAGTGAAGATGGTTTAAATCGTTATTTAATGACGATATATAGCGCGCCAGGTCCACGAATAACATTCAATAGTAATGAATGCTTTTGTTTTTTTGCGGCTTGAAATAGCTGCGCAATATTTTTTACTGGAACTTGATTGGCAGAAATGATTATATCACCTGGTATTAAGCCTGCCGTTTCTGCGGGGCTGCTTGGTGAAACGGTTAGCACTTGTATGCCGCCATTAATTACGCCATGCGCCGTTGATTGAATCTTATTTACATCGCTAAATGAAATACCATTTAAGAACGGTTGTTGTTTTTGCATTTGCTTGGCTTGGTAAGCACTGCCTGTGATGTGCGCATGCTTCACTAGAGTTTTCCCCTTGCGCAAAATGCTAATTTTTACACGACTACCGATACGAACTAAACCGATAATGTTACGCACTTGAAATGGACTATTAACCATTACGCCATTAATGCTAACCACAACATCACCTACTTTTAAGCCTGCTTTATCGGCTGCGGAATCAGGTGAGATAGATGTTATTACCGTTCCTTTTACGTTATCGGATAAGCCAAGTGCTTCGGCTAAATCTGGCGTAAGTGGTTGAGCGAAAATACCTAATAATCCACGACGAACTTCGCCATACTTAATAATTTGTTCCATGACACTCTTAGCCATGTTAATCGGGATGCTAAAACCAATACCAACATTACCACCAGCGGGGGCGATAATGGCCGTGTTAATGCCAATTAATTTTCCATTAAACGTGACTAATGCTCCACCAGAATTACCTGGGTTGATCGCGGCATCTGTTTGAATGAAATTTTCTAAGCCCTCAATGTTTAAATCATTACGCTGCAATGCGCTGACGATTCCTGCAGTAGCCGTTTTGTTTAAGCCAAATGGACTGCCGATGGCAGCAACAAAATCACCAACTTCAATTTTATCGGAGTCGCCAATCACTAAACTGGTTAAATGGGACGCTTTAATTTGTAACACTGCGATATCAGACGCTGTATCTTTACCAATTAATTTTGCTGTGAAATGACGGCTATCGGATAAAGTAACGGTAATTAATTTTTCATGTTGTACAACATGTGCATTAGTAATAATGTAACCTTTTTTAGCGTCCATAATAACACCAGAGCCAAGTTGCTGAATTTTGCGCGTTTGAGGCATAGGGTTTCGAGTACGTTGATTCGGTGCGCCAGGTAGAGCTGAAGCGGGTAGTAAAATTTCGCCATCAACTCGAACATTGACAACGGCTGGCATGACTTTTTTCAGCATTGGAGCAATTGTGGTAACCGGCATGGTGGCAAAGCTAATAGTCGCAACCATGATTAATAAAACAGTGGTGATTAAACGCTTCATAATTTCTCCAGGAATTCGTTAATTGGCGTTATTCTACCGGAAATAAAAGTGATTAGCGATAATAAATTAGGCTGGTTTGGCGTCCTGTCTGTCCATCACGACGGTAAGAAAAAAAACGTTCGGGGTTGGAATAAGTGCAATAATCTCCACCGTAAATATGCTGAATACCGAGTCGTTGTAAGCGTTGTTTTGCTAACATGTTTAAATCGGCTAGCCATTTATTATCATTTGTTGAGGCGACAAAAGCATCGGTGGCTTCTGGCTTTAAGTCTACAAAGGCTTGACGCACTTCGGAGCCAACTTCGTAAACGGCGGGCCCTATTGCTGGGCCGAGCCAAGCTAAGAGGGTTTCAGAGGAGCTGCGTAATTGCTCAATGGTATTTTCAATAACACCGCCGGCTAAGCTACGCCAGCCTGCATGAATTGCTGCAACTTCATCACCTTGCTCATTGCAGATTAAAATGGGTAGGCAATCAGCGGTCATAATGGCGCACACGGTATTTGGCAAACGAGTAAGGCTGGCATCAGCTTCACTGAGCTGATAATCAGCGGTGATTTTGAGTGATACATTACTATGAATTTGGCTTAGCCAGTTGGGGGCTTGGGGTAGGGCGAGTTGTTCTTGTAAGCGGCGACGATTTTCTTGCACGGCCTCAGGGGTATCACCTGCGCTATTGCCAAGATTAAGGCTAGCAAAAGGTATTTCGCTAACGCCACCTTGGCGAGTGGTACTAAAGGCTACTATATTGTCTGGCGCAGGCCAGTTTGGGATAATGCACGTTAATGCTTTAGTCATTTGTATCTTGGCGCAATACTGCTAATAAATCGTTTATATCGTCTGGGATAGGTGCCATAAATTCACAATCTTCGCCATTAACAGGATGCTGTAAGCCCAATTTATAGGCATGTAACGCCTGACGTTTGAAATCACGCAATGCTTCACGGGTTTCTTGGCGGGCTTTTTTCGGCAAGCGTAGTGTGCCATAGAGTTGATCGCCAACAATAGGTTGTAATCTATGTTCCAAATGTACTCGAATTTGATGAGTGCGTCCTGTTTCAAGATTAACCCGTAATAAGGTATGGTGAGGCAAACGCTCTACCAAGCGATAATGTGTTACGGCATCTTTTCCTAGTGGTACGGCAGCCATTTTCAATCGGTTTCGCGGGTGTCGACCAATAGGGGCGTCAATAGTAGAGCCTGCGGTAACATAGCCTGGGATTAGTGCTAAATACTCACGCTTAATGTCTCTGGCTTGCAAATCAGCCACTAATTTAGTGTGGGTAGCCAAGCTGCGTGCCACCACCATTACCCCAGAGGTATCTTTATCTAGACGATGTACAATTCCAGCACGCGGAATTTCATTCAACTCTGGAAAGTGGAATAGCAGGGCATTTAGCAGGGTCCCATCATGGTTACCGGCACCTGGATGAGTGACTAAACCAACCGGTTTATTAATGACAATGATGTCGTCATCACTAAAAAGAATATCTAAATCAATATCTTCAGCCTTATGGTGCTCAATGGTCGCTATCTCGGCTTTGATCTCGACATGTTCTTCACCGTGCGTTTTTTCACGGGCTCTAAGGATTTTACCATCGACTAATAAGTGGCCATCTTTGATCCACTGCTGGATCCTCGCGCGCGAATGTTCAGGCACTAATTCAGCAACGACAGCGTCGAGTCGTCTGTTAGCGAGTTCTTCAGGAATTGTTATATTGATGTCTATTTTGCTCATGGGGTGGAGTATATCAGGATTTAAGACAGAACGAAGTTAAACTCCTGCACAGTGTGCGACAAGTTCTGAATTCCCCTTTCCCATTACGAAGCCATCTAGTATACTCATGCTCTTTCTATATAACAGAGTCACTCATATGCGCATTTTTACCCAACTTGGTATTATTGGTTTATTAACAGCAAGTTTGCTGTTAGCAGGCTGTGCCTCTGACCAAGATCGCTTTAAGAATATGAGCGAAGCTAAAATGTATAATGGCGGAATACAGGCCTTAAATACGGAAGACTATGAAGATGCGGTTGAACACTTCGAAGCACAAGAAGCGAAATATCCTTATGGTCCATACGCGCGCCAAGAACAATTAACGATTATTTACGCGTATTACAAAAACGGTGATTTCCCATCGGCGCAATCAGCGTCTGAGCGTTACATTCACTTACATCCTGCTAGCCAATATGTTGATTACGCTTATTATATGAAAGCCATGGCAACTTTCGCCAAAGAACGTACTTTCTTAGAAAATTATTTTCCGGTTGATTCGGCTACGCGTGACATGTCACCAAATATTGCAGCCTTTCAAGATTTTAATCAGTTAGTACAGCAATTCCCACAAAGCCATTATGTAGCAGATGCAAGATTACACATGGTTTATATTCGCAACGCGGTTGCCCGTAATAATGTGAAAGCTGGTAGTTATTATTACACTCGTGCCGCTTATGTCGCAGCTTTAAATCGTGCTCAAGAGGTTGTGTTGCATTATCAAAAGGCACCAGCGGTTGCTGATGCTTTAGTGTTAATGGTGAAATGTTATCGTCATTTGAAATTGACGGACGATGCTGCACGCGCACTTAAAACATTGCAGCTAAATTTCCCTGAAAAAGTTCGTTTAGTTAATCAATAACTCTTATCTCATGTGTCGTTCGAGCATGAGTTAGTCAGAGAAGATGGAAGCTTAGTGTGACAATTTTTTTTGTTAGAACCCAGAAGTAATAGGATAACGTCGATCACGCCCATAGGCGCGTGGTGTTACTCGGGGCCCCGGTGCGGCTTGGCGTCTTTTATATTCATTGCGTTTGACCATCGCCACAATTTTTTCAACTGTTTCTTGCTCAAAACCTGCGGCAACAATTTCAATGATACTTTGATCACGCTCGACAAATCGCTCTAAAATAGCATCTAAAATCGAGTAGGGAGGTAAGCTATCTTCGTCGATTTGCTCTGGGCCTAATTCGGCTGATGGTGGGCGGTCGATCACGCGTTGTGGGATCACTGGTGAAATAGTATTACGATAATGCGCTAGGCGAAACACTAAAGTCTTTGGCACATCTTTTAGCACGGCGAAACCACCAGCCATGTCACCATAGAGTGTGGCGTAGCCAACGGACATTTCACTTTTATTACCTGTCGTTAACACGAGCTTGCCAGTTTTATTAGAAATTGCCATTAATAAAATACCACGGCAACGGGCTTGAATATTTTCTTCAGTGGTGTCGGTTTCTAAACCTGCAAATTCTCCGCTTAAGGTTTCCAAAAAGGCAGTAAAAGGTTTTTCAATGGCTAATACTGAGTAGTGAACACCTAAGGTTTCGGCTTCGGCGGCTGCATCGTCTTGGCTCATATCAGCCGTGTAACGCGACGGCATCATAACGGCTTGCACGTTTTTTGCACCGATGGCATCAACGGCAATAGCCAAGGTTAAGGCCGAATCAATACCGCCAGATAAACCTAATACCGCACCGGAGAAATGATTTTTTTCTAAATAATCACGCGTGGCTAAGACTAATGCGTTATAGATTAATGCTTCTTCGCTCGGTATTGGAGCATGCGCAACTTTGCTAGCGATTAACTGTTGATTATTGTCGAGCTGGACTGTTAACGTTTGCTCTTCAAAATATTGGCCTTGGGCAATGATTTCTCCATTGGCCGCTAGTGCGAGTGAGCCACCAGCAAAAACTAATTCATCTTGCCCTCCTATCATGTTGACATAAAGAATAGGGAGCGCATGTTCACTTTGTCGTGCACGCAATATTTCATATCGTTGTTGAGGTTTTTCATAATCAAATGGTGAAGCATGTAAACTTATCACCACATCTGCCCCAGCATCGTATGCTTGTTGCATAGGTTTAACTTGCCATAAATCTTCACAAATCATTACTGCGATATTGACATCATTAACCGGAAAAATTAAGGATTTTTCACCTGGAGTAAAATAACGTTTTTCATCGAACACACCATAGTTGGGTAAACATTGTTTAAAGTAGGTGTGAATTTGTTTGCCCTGGTGCAGCACTGCCGCCGCATTATAAAGTGCGTTGTTAGATTTGTGCGGATAGCCCAAGATAACCGTGCAGTTGGTCACTGTTTTTTTAATCTCTTGTAAACTATCATGTACTTGCTGAAAGAAATCGGCACGTAATAATAAATCTTCAGGCGGATAACCGGTTAGCGCTAACTCAGGAAAAACCAATACATCAGCCTTGCTTTGTTCACATTGCAAAATAGCATCGATCATTTTAGCGGCGTTAGCTTGGATGTCACCAGTTAGGAAATTAAGTTGTGCGAGTTCGATTTTTAACATGGGATGAATTTTAGCATAAATGATAAGCTTAGAGCGCTTACATTATCTTTTTTACAGGCCCTTTTTAGGGGGTAGGTAGAATGGGCATAAAAAAAGAGTAATTGCTTGAAAATCAATTACTAATTAGGTTAGAATTGTTATGGCCCTTTCTAATGGGTTTGTTATGCAGCATAAACACAGCGGTTTCACGCTACTCGAATTACTTTGTACCGTCGCTATAATGGGCGTTTTAATTAGTATTAGTGTTCCTTTTGCTAAGAAAGTTATTCTCAACCAGAAAAATAAATCCAGCTTACAGCGCTTGACGACAGCGCTCAATTTCGCCAGGGAACAAGCGATTGTGCATAACAGGATTGTGACAATTTGTCCGAGTATTAATAAGCGTGATTGTATTAATGATTGGCAACAAACATTATTAATTTTCGTGGATGATACTGTGAAGGGTAAGCTTGAAGTCGGCGATAAGTTATTACGAGTCATTCGAAAAAAAGAATGGGGTCATTTATCGTTAAGAGCTTTTCCAACCAGTCGTTATTTTAGGTTTCACCCAAATGGGTTTACGGATAACCAGAATGGTACTTTCCGCTATTGCGCAGGCGGAGCAGGATGGGCCGTTGTGATAAATCGCGCTGGCCGCTTACGAGGGGATATAATTGAGAAGTGTTGAAAGATTAGCTTTAAATATTTTTTTATTTTTTTGAAGTTGTCACAATAAATGCCTCAATATCAGACATTAGCTCGCTAAAGAAAGGGTTATACGTTAAGCGACGGATACGATAATTATTTTCATTGTCTGGTGTGAGTGCACCTCGGTGTATCACTTTATCGTCCAAATTATGTTTTGGTTCGTGCAGTGGTTCTTGATGATCGCCGTTACGTCCATAGTGACTATTATCCGGTGATACTAGCAGCCCAACGTGTGACATATTTAAAATGTTTTCATCTGGTTTCGCACTTTTTTTGACTCGAATATTATGCTGTACGAAATTTTCAGTATCATTACTGTATAACAAAAATTCGTTGTGATGGTTTTTAGCTTTACGAAAAAAATCTAACGCGGCGCTAGCTCTTACGGTTTCATCATCACGACTCATGGCAATAAAGGTAGGTAACGTGCAAGGATACTGTTGCAGAAGTAATTTGGTTTCGATAATTAAGCGTTGGACTAAGTATCCTGAATTAACCGGAAAAGAAGTGTATTTTGCGTAGTCGGGACATTCATTGCGGAAAATCCATTTATATTCTTTGAATAACCAACGGAACATACGATAGACTCGTACGAAAATAGTTTTTGCTGTGTTAATCGCGAAAACAGGTGATAACATGATTAAGCCATCGATTGTTGGTTTTGCACCTTCATTTTGTAGCGCATAATTTAAGGCCAAAATAGCGCCGGTAGAAAAACCGGTGATGTAAATTTGACTAACGTCACTTTTAAAACTTTTCACGCCATAAGCGGTTGCTTTTAACCAGTCTGTTGGTGATGTGGTGAGCAAGTCGGCGGGAATGGTGCCATGCCCTGGGAGTAAAATACCACGAACTAAATAACCTTGCGCAGCATAGCGTTCTCCGGTGTCACGCATAATGTTAGGTGTATCAAATAATCCGTGAATTAGCAGCATACCTTTGCCGTTCGGTTTGGCTGGGCAAATTTCAAATGGGGCAATAGCGTTGAGTTGCTCTGTGGTTAAGCCAAGTTTGTGATCTTCGTTAACGACTCGTTGCATATTTTTCACGGAAGAAATATAGGCTGCAAAATTTAAATTGTCGAACTCAAAACGGCTATTTAACCCGGTCGGTTGTAAGCTCTGAATGATTTTCTGTTGAATCGGCACTAATGGCCTCCCATCATATTACCGCTTGTTCGGCCAGTTTTAATAAAAAATACTAAAGGAATAATCGCTAAAAATGCCACAGCAGCCAGCCAATACACATCGACATAAGCTACCATGCTGGCTTGTTGATAAAGCAAAGAGCTCAGTTTTGAAATAGCGAGAGGGTTATGTAAGCTTAGATGTTGGATGTTTACCCAGTGAATAAGGTTAGAATTGAATTCAGAGATATGCCCGCCTAAACGATTCCAATTAATCTGGGTTTCATTGGTGAGCACGGTGCTCAAAGCTGCAACGCCAATTGATAAACCCATGCTTCGTCCAAAGCTAAACATACCAGCCGCTGATGCGATATCTTCAGCCGGTAAACTTTCAAAGACTAAAATAGATAGAGGTGCGAAGATAAAGCTCATTCCAATACCTTGTATGATGGTATCCGTTGCCATTACGCTCATGCTGGTTTGCAAATTCCAACCCGCCATTAAAAATGTGCCATAAGAAGTGAGAATTAAGCCAACAATAAGAATAGCTTTACCATTAAAACGTTTCATTAAAAAAGGTATTAGTGGCATGGTGAGTAAACTGGCAATACCACGAGGGGCCATAATTAAGCCAGTCTGGCTAGGCGGATAACCCATTAACACTTCAGCCATTAATGGCTGCATGACTAATGCGCCAAATAAGGCCATACAAAAGCAACTTAACACTAAGGTACAACTTACAAATTGTTGATTGCGAAAGATAGACATTTTGATCACACTATTTGGATTGTTGGTGCTGCGAATAATAAAAGCGGCAATTGAAAATATTGAAATAATAAATAAAGCTAAAATTCCATGTGAGTTAAACCAGTCATAGCGATAACCTTCTTCAATAAAAGTTTGAAAGCAGCCGATGCCGAGAGCAAGAAAACTAATGCCCCACCAATCAATGCTTTTTTTAACCAGTGTCGATTCAGAAATCATGCTAAGAGTTAACACAAACGCAATAATGCAGACTGGCACATTGATAAAGAAAACCCAAAGCCAGCTTAAATGCTTCGTGATGTAACCACCTAAAGTTGGGCCTAAGATAGGGCCGACCATAATGCCCATCGCCCAAACTGCCATGGCTTTACTGAGCTCCTTTGGTGGAAAGGTGTCGCGTAAAATGAACTGTGATAATGGAATTAGTGAGGCACCAAACACACCTTGCAAGGCACGAAACACGATTATTTCTAATAACGAATTTGAGATGCCGCATAATAAAGAGGTGACTAAGAATCCGGCAATGTTGATTAACAGAATGCGACGTCGCCCAAAGTTATCAACTAAAAATCCGGTGAGTGGCATCACAATAGCTGAGGCAACAACGTAGGCGGTGATGACCCAGGTGATTTGTGAAATAGTCGCGCCAAACGTGCCCATCATTTCGCGTAAAGCAACATTGACGATAGTGATATCGAGTACTTCCATTACAGCGACTAACATCACAGTTAAAGTGATAAGCCATTTGATAGCGCTAGAGCGTTGGGTCGTCATCATGTGCCTTATTGAACAGTATTAACTGTTACGACAGCACTAGTTCCTGCTAGTAATGGGAATTGAGGATTAGGGTTAACAATTGAGATTTTAATAGGTACGTGTTGTGTCACTTTTACCCAATTACCGGTTGCATTTTCTGGTGGTAATAAAGAAAAAATAGTGCCAGAACCAGGACTTCTACTTTGCACAATACCTTTGAATATATGTCCAGGATACATATCAACCTTGATATCGACGGTTTGTCCCTGTTGGATACGTTTTAATTGCGTTTCTTTGAAATTAGCATTTACCCAAAAGTGATTTTGTTCAACGATAGCAAATAGGGATATGCCGGTACTCACTGAGTCACCGACCCGCACGGTGAAATTAGCAATCACGCCGTCGGCTGGTGCTATGATTTGCGTATGGTTTAAATTATAAGTGGCTGTGCCTAAAGCTGCTTTGGCTTCTTGGATTTGTTCATTAATCTGGTCACCTTCAGAAGGGGCGACTTTACCTGTTTTAATTAAAGGGAATAATCGAGCCGCTTTTTCACTAGCAAGTTTTAACTGAGCATTAGCTTGTTGATAGGCATATTGATAAAGCTCAGGGTTGATGGTGAATAAGATCTGGCCCTGTTTTACGAATTGATGATTATGAGCTTGGATACTTTGTACTTGACCGCTGACTTGAGGGGCGATATTAATTATATGCGCTTGCACATAGCTGTCATCAGTTGAAGGGTAACGTTCGCTGTTATAGATGTACCAGCTGACCCCGGCGATGATGATCACAAACAATAATCCTAAGATCATCCAGGTTAGTTTTTTGCTTTTCGGCTGGGTGGCTGTGTTCATTCTGTATTCCTTTATATGGTGCAGGGCATTATATACCTATCGCTATTGAAGATGCGAGATTTATTGGCACAAATCTTAACCTCAGAAGATGATCGTTTGGAGGGAGATAGCCTTTAGCTGTGGCGAAGAAATGTTATAAAAGCTCAACCCCATAGATGGTAGTCTGCTGATATGTTTCTCCAGGGTAAAGGACTGGTGAGGGGAAGTTGCTATGATTTATTGCATTAGGAAAGCCTTGAGTTTCGATACATAAACCACTATAGGGCTCATGATTACCATGCAAATAGTTTCCACTATAAAATTGGAAGCCTGGACTGGTGGTGTGAACGGTTAATTGTCGCTTCGATGCCGAGTTAGTAATAATAGCGGCCAATTGCAATTTATGTTGTTCAGGTAATATGAAGTAGTGATCATAGCCACGAGTATCTGTTAGCATGTTGATATCTTGGGAAATAAGCTTGGCCGCGTTGAAATCAAAAGCTGTTTCAGCGACAGATGCTGTTTTACCTGTAGGAATATTATTTTTACTTAATAATTTTTCTTGAGCTGTGAAACGGACGTTATAATCTAAAATATTATCCTGTGGGTCTAGCGTCCAATACGTGTGGTTGGTTAAATCCACAATAGTAGGGGTATCGGTTGTTGCCTGATAATTAATTCGTAATTCATTTTTATCGGTTAGTTGATAAATAATAGTGAAAGATACTTTCCCAGGAAAATGAGAACTCTTTTTGTTACTGACGTAATGTAGTTCCACTTGGTTTTCATGAATGCTGACGACATCCCAGAAAACCTGATGTAAGCCATCACAACCGGAGTGTAAACAATGTTGATTATTTTCATTAGCATCTAGCTTATAATCATTATCGCCAATTGAAAAAGCAGCATTTTTAATTCGGTTAGCAACGGGACCAATGACGCAACCTAAGAAACAGGGGTTGATTAAATATTCTTCTGGTGAGGCATAATTTAAAACTAAATTGTCGCCATCGGGCGTTAGAAAAGATTGAATGATTGCACCATAGTTAAGTATGTTAACTTGGAAATTATTCTGGTTACGAAGTGTGATTGTCTTTAGATTCTTCATGTTGTCGTCAACTGTATAAGAATTGAGTATGGCACACAACATAGGATAGCAATTGAAGAATTAATCTTCCCCCATAAAAGTGGACACCAATTTGTTAAACTATGAAAAACAAAGAGGTGACATATGTCAAAAAACGCAAGAAAATATACGGCAGAATATAAAGC
>JAWUYR010000031.1:0-7355 GCA_034110705.1 Gammaproteobacteria bacterium
GTTGCCATGGTCGCAGCTGTTTATCCAGCCTACAAATATGTAGATAAAACTTTTATGCCAGCAAACAATAATACTGGCTACTTCACTATCCAAATACAAGCGCCGCAAGGCATGAGCACAGAATACACAAGAGAACGTGTAGCCTCGGTTGAAAAAATCTTGAAGAATTATCCGGATATTCAAAATTTCTTGAGCTCTACTGGGCCAACAGCAAATCAAGGTTCGATCAGCGTTGATTTAAAATCCGTGAAGAAACTCTTAACACCACAGAAAAAATTAATGAGCGAAATCCAAAAAGCTATTAATAAAATCCCAGGTGCTTTATATTTTGTGCAATTGCCTATACCAAATCAGGTTACCTTCCAAATTCGCGGCCCCAATTTCCAAGAAGTTGTTAATCGTAGCTATGCCTTGCTTAATAAAGTGCAAAAGCATTCTGAGCTTGGTGAAAGTTATCTTTACTTAACAAACAATCAACCACAATTTCAAGTTATGGTTGACCGTGTGTTAGCCAATAGTTTGGGTATCACCTCTTCTGATGTTGCCAATACTTTATCGCTAATGGGAACTGATGGTGTACGTATCGGTAAATTTAGTGGAGGCGGAAATGGTGAACGTTACGATATATTACTTCGCACTAAAAAGAATGAATTCTCAACGCCAGAAGATTTATCAAGTATTTATGTTCATGGACCAAAAGGTGATGGCGTACGTTTAGATACGATTGTTAATATCAAAAAATCGATGCTGCCATCTAAAATCACCAGAACAAATTTGCAATACAGCGTAGGCTTTAGTACACAACCAACCATCAGCTCAAATAAAGCCATTGCTCTGATACAACAACTAGCCAAGTCTGAAACGAATAAAAGCTATCAGTTGCATTTGACAGGTAATAGCGCTTCTTTAGGGAACACGGAAAAAAATGCACTGATTACCTTAGCCTTGATCCTTGGCCTGATTTACATTGTCTTAGCGAGCCAATTTAACTCTTTCTTACAACCGCTTATTGTCATGATGATGCAACCACTTACTATTATTGGTGGTCTATTTGTATTATTAATTAGCGGCCAAAGCTTGAACGTGTATTCTATGATTGCGATGTTGTTGCTAGTTGGCTTGGCCACCAAAAATACGATAATGCTGGTTAGCTTAGCCAATCAACTGGTCACAACAGGCACTAAAGTGCGTGATGCTCTAATGCAAGTCGCTCCTGAGAGAATGCGACCTGTATTAATGACGTCATTAGCCTTAATCTTAGCGATGATCCCACCAGCAATTGATCCAACCAATAACTATCGCTCTCTGTCATTAGTTATTATCGGTGGAGTTATCGTCTCGAGTATTCTTAGCTTAATCATTGTTCCGGCATTTTATTCAATGTTTGCACAAATCGCACCGCCAAGAAAACGACTTAAGTTAATGACTACTGAAAAGAAATCATAAAAAAAGTCCCGGCTAGTAAGCTAGCCGAGACTTTTCTTTAAAGAGAAACAGTCAACTACTGTGTGCCAGTCATAGACTTAGCTTGTCTATACCTAGTATCATTGTGGCTTGAAGTGCCAGCATCAACTAACCTAGCCTCCTGCTTATTTAAAAGCTATTCTTTCAGAACCTGGTGGCGTAGAGGGGCTTGTGGACGAATCTCCTTATGGGAAAAATCAGAGATTACCATTTGTTTTTTCTGACCCCTGATTATCGAACTTCGTTGCTTCTCGGCAATCTCGACAGCACTATTAATTTTTGGCTCAATCCGACTTTTCACACCATTAACATCTCGGTTATTATCATATTTTCGATTAAGAAACTGTAAAGTATTTAGATACGTATTAATTCTACCTATATCTGAAAAATCCCCCCCTTTCTTCGACGAATGACGCTCAATATATTGCAAGGCAGCAGCTTGTGCACTAGTCATCTTACCTTTCTCTAGTATCGTTCTTTTAATTAATATATTATCTAAAAGCTTCGAATCGTTTTTATGAAGTTCTTCAATCTCTTCTGCTGCATTTTGATACTTACGAGTATCAGGATTATATTTTTCAGGGTCAGCAGCCTTAGTATTTTCTAAAGTATCAGGTTGAATATAACTCTGAAGTGAAGCCGGAATACCAAAATCATTAGCGGCTTGTAGTAAAAATGGGCTTATCATTAACAAAGCGGCCAAAGTAATGCCTGTGAAATTTTTCATAAGTCTTTTTTCCTGATTTTTTACGAGTTTTATTACTCTATAAGATTAATAATAGACTAATTTATTTGTTTATTTGTCATTGATATGTTCAGATTGCTAACACATACAACAAAATGAGTTTTTTATATTGAGGAATGTAAAAAGCGCTGGAGCTGTTGCCACTTCGACTTGGCAACAGAATCTTTAAATAGCATGACAACATAACATCGTTTATGATCCTTAAAACGCATGATAACCAGAAATTGAGTAACAACACTTTCTTTTTCGAGTGTCACGGTCAATTGCTTTTTCTGGCGTAATGTTAGCTGCCACTGCCCAAGTTCCAATTGACAAGCAACCACCGAGCGTTTGAAGCTGCGCGTTATATGACGCAAAATATTAAAGGTTAAACTGGCAAAAACAATCAAAGCAATTACCCCTTTCGCCCACCATTGCAAAGGCAAATTTAACAAGACGAGCAATGCTGCCGCATGCAACAATAATAACGTCCCCATAAACCAACGAGAAGGATAAATAGTAAAGTGAAAATTAAGCGTGTTTTTTGATATCATGAACTAAATCAATAAATTCAGTAGGGACTGCTTCTTGATCCATCAACCAAGCAAACAATTCGGGATCAGTACAAGCAAGAAAAGTGGTGAAGAGTTCTTTTTGCTTAACATTGAGCTCATCATAAGTATTTTCTAAATAACCATTAAATAATAGATCGAGCTCTAACATACCGCGCCGGCACTGCCACTTTAAATCTTTTTTACTTAATACTGTTTCTGACATATAATTTTGTGACCCATAAATGAGATCAAAGTATATCATGACCGCCGTAAACTTAAATAATTATTCCGCAATTCAAATATCAGGGAAAGACGCTACTACATTTTTACAAGGTCAACTGACTTGTGATGTGCTTGCTTTAGATAAACATAAAGCTAACTTCGGCGCTCACTGTAATCGGCAGGGTCGAGCGCTTAGTGTATTCGTTATATTTTTACAGGCAGAAAAATATTATCTATGGATGCCCAGCGAAGTCGTCGAATCGTCACTCGCTGACTTACAAAAATATGCTGTTTTTTCCAAAGTGGAATTGAGCATTATCACTCTAGCATGCTACGGTTTAATCACTGAAAACTCAAGCCATTATTCTAATAACGAAGCAACATTATTGCTTGAGTTTCCAGGTGAAAACCGTCATTTATTATTTAATTTTCAACAAGAACTTACGCCTGAAACCGAAGAGAATCATCTTTGGCACCAACTTGATATTGAAAACTTAATCCCACGATTATATCCACAAACCATCGGTCAGTTTCTACCGCACCATTTAAATTTACTAGCACTTGGTGGTATAAGTTTCACAAAAGGCTGTTATACCGGCCAAGAAATTATTGCAAGAATGCAACACCGTGGAAAAATCAAAAAACAACTAAGCACGCTCTCATTTTTACGAGAGGTAACACCAGGTGAAAAAATTATTGATGCTGAAAAAGCATTAGGTGAATGCGTTGATAACCTATCCCTACCCAAAGACAACTACTTACTGTTAGCCATAACTAAGATTAGCTAACACCCTGCTCCTTTACAGAGCCATAAGGTGTTATTACAGATAAAGATACTATAAAACTACCATATGATTTTTATAATAATTTTAACGTGCTTTCTATCAAATACATTGATAAAGATCATTACCTTGTTTTTAATAATGGCTCTCATTATGCTGTTCTATACAAAACCTTAAATCCAAAACCGCTTAAATACCTAAATTTAGGCAACAAGCCATTACTCGCCACCTTTAACCTAGAGCGTGATCAATCTATGGATACATCTCCTAGTACACATATTTTGGTGATGGCAAAAGATCAAGAACCAGGGATTATTGTTTACCGATACAACCCTAAAACCAAAACCCTTAAAAAAATATGGAATGCTAGTTGAGCTAGTGCAGATAACAAAACTATAATTGAGTAATAATAAGCGAATGCGTAAACGGCTTAAATTTATTTAATGATCAACCCACACTCTCAACCAATATTAAGCTTGGGTTGAAGCTCGGCTATTGATTACCTCATACCACTTTTGTAAATGTTCACGATCACCAGTACGAATATCACTTACCTTGCCAAAATCTATGGCGACATAAGCATTAATATCAACAGCTGTGAAACGATCGCTTGCGATAAAATCATGAGTGGCTAGATGTTCATTTAAAAAATCCATAAACGTTTCTGCTTTACTTTTGCTGTACGGTGCCCATTGTGGAATTTGCTCATGAATACCTTTGAAAAAATCATGTCCATGCCGAAAGGCTCCACCAATAGGTGCGTATAGATACTGACTGATACGACTATCCCACATTTGAATTTGAGCTTTTTCATACATATCACGTCCTAACAAGTTAGGTTCCTGTTGCATTTCTTCAAAATAAAGTTCAATCGCGCTAGAATCACTAATATAAAGTCCTTCATCAACTTCTAACACTGGCACGGTTGATAGTGGATTAATCTCTTTAAACCAATCCGAAAACTGCTCACCTTTGCTTAAATCTAGCTGTATAAACTCAATACCTTCAATGCCCTTCTCAGCCATGAAGATTCGCGCACGGCGTGGCGATGGTGCATGTTTACTATCATAGAATTTCATTGTTTATCTCCAGTAAAATCAAGTCAAAAAGCTATAATATCAACCAGCAGGTCTCATGTGCGGGAACAAAATCACTTCACGAATAGAAGGTGAGTCTGTCAACAACATAACCAGTCTGTCAATTCCAATACCTAGCCCAGCAGTCGGTGGCAGGCCATGTTCAAGTGCTGTTACATAGTCTGCGTCAAATGGCATCGCTTCATCATCAGCAGATTGCTTAGCATCCATCTGCGCCATAAATACTTCTTCTTGAATCATAGGATCATTCAACTCAGAAAAACCATTTGCTAATTCACGTCCGCCAATAAACAATTCAAATCTATCAGTTATAAAAGGATTTGCGTCATTACGGCGTGCTAATGGTGATACTTCTGCAGGATACTCAGTAATAAATGTAGGTTGCATCAAACGATGCTCAACCGTTTTTTCAAAAATTTCGGTGACTAATTTACCTAGTCCATAATTAGCTTCAACTTTAATTCCCATACCGATAGCAATCGTTTTGGTTTTATCAAAATCTTGTAAATCGGCTACTGAGAGTTCTGGATTAAATTGTAAAATTGAGTCAACCATTGTTATACGCGTAAATGGTTGTGCAAAATCAAGCGTATCGCCTTGATATTCAAGTGTCGTTTTTTCTAAAGCACGCTGACAAACATGGCGAATTAAAGCTTCAATAAAATTCATTGCATCTTGATAATCGGTATAAGCTTCATATGATTCAAGCATAGTGAATTCGGGGTTATGTCGTGTTGATAAACCTTCATTACGAAAATTACGATTAATTTCAAAAACTTTTTCTAAACCACCAACAACCAAACGTTTTAAAAACAATTCCGGTGCTATACGCATAAACATCGGCATATCTAGAGCATTATGATGCGTAGCAAATGGCTTAGCGGCAGCACCTCCGGCTAATGCTTGTAGCATAGGCGTTTCTACTTCAACAAAACCACGTTCTTCATAAAATTCACGAATCGCGGCAACAGTGCTAGAACGAACTTTAAAAATATTTCGCGCATCTTCATTAACGATTAAATCGAGATAACGTTGTCGATAGCGTGCTTCGACGCCGGCTAAGCCATGCCACTTATCTGGCAACGGACGTAATGCTTTTGTTAATAGTTGAATATCATTAATTCGCACGGATAATTCATCGGTTTTCGTTTTGAACAAAGTGCCTTCTGCCCAAACAATATCGCCAATATCCCATTTTTTAAATTGCTCGTTATAATATCCTTCCGGCAATTCATCACGCGTAACATATAGCTGAATGCGGCCACTCATATCTTGCAAGGTAACAAAACTCGCTTTACCCATAATGCGACGTGTCATGATTCGACCAGCAACTTTAATTTTAACTGCTTTCTCAACCAAAGCTTCTTTATCTAACGCATCATACTCTTGATGCAGAGCGCTCGCTAAAACATCACGTTTAAACTGGTTAGGGTAAGCTTGGCCTTCTTCGCGTAACTGTTGGAGTTTTTCTTTACGAACTTTAATTTGTTCATTTTCATCAACTTGTATTTCGGCAGAATCGGTCATTTAGATGCTCTTGTCATTAAATAGAAATCGCATTTTACCGGAAATTGCCCAAGCAAACTAGGAGTATTGTTATGGTGCGAGACGTGAGGTTTCCCAAACTTCATCTTGTTTGGTAAAGACAATACGATCGTGCAGACGATTGGCTTGTCCTTGCCAAAATTCGATCATGTTTGCCTCCAAGCAATAACCTCCCCAAGAATCAGGCAAGGGGATCTCTTTGCCGTCATATCGAGCCTCCAATTGTTGCACAACAGCTTCTAGCTCTTCGCGAGAATTGATCGTTTGACTCTGCTTCGAGGCATTAGCCCCAAGCTGGCTACCACGTGGACGAGTAGCAAAATAATCAGCCGATTGTTCACGACTCAATTTTTTAATCAGGCCTTCAATACGTACTTGGCGACGTAAAGCCGGCCAGAACAAGACTAAGGCGGCTTGTGGGTTATCATCTAAATGCTTAGCCTTAGCACTTTGATAGTTTGTAAAAAATTGAAACCCTTGCTCATTAAACGCTTTTAATAAGACCATACGTGCATGTGGCTGACCTTCGGCATCAACTGTGGCAAGCATCATTGCGTTAGGCTCTTCTTGCTCCGCTTCTAGGGCCGCTTGGTACCAAGCGGCAAAAATAGGCATTGGTTCCGAGTTTTTAGCAGCAACATCGAGCATAGGACCTTGATATTCACGGCGGGTTAAGTAATTATCTTTCATATCATGACGATAGCATATTTAAATTATGATGAAAACACGCTAGAATCACACCCTATGCAAAAGCCAGCTAAAGAATTTATCAACAAGGAAGCCATCGGGGGTTTAGTACTCATCGGAGCAACCATCCTTCATCCTTGCCCTTATCATCAACAATGTTGGTTTCAGCACATTTTATGATCATTTCTTAAACCTCCGGTTTTCGATTCACCTTGGTAATTATGGTTTAAGTAAGCCCGCCTTGCTGTGGATTAATGATGGCCTAATGAGTGTGTTTTTC
>JAWUYR010000032.1:0-10636 GCA_034110705.1 Gammaproteobacteria bacterium
GTCATGCTTTTTTGGTATATGTTTGGGCCAGCACCACAGTATGTGCATGCAATGCTTCGCGTGGTCACCATTTTAGTTGGCGTGAGCCCCACAGCATTTGCCTTAAGCATTCCCCTGCCATTATCTATGGGTATTAGTAAAACCGCACAATATGGTATTTTATTTCGCAATGCGAAAACCTTAATTAAAGCCAGTCGAGTGAACACCATTATTTTTGACAAAGCCGGTATCCTCACAGATGGTAAGCCACAATTGATGAAGGTGTACAGTAAAAGCAATTGGCAAGATGACCAAATCGTACAATACGCGGCCAGTATAGAAGCGCGTTATGAACACCCGCTAGCGAATGCAATTGTTGATGCGGCATTTGAACGGAATATTGATTTATTACCCGTAGAAAATTTTATGACAGAAACCGGCCTAGGCGTAAGTGGTCTTATCAATGGACAAACCATAATTGTTGGTAACGTTAAATACATGCGCCAACAAAATATTAACGTAGAGGGTTTAGAAGACACAGCACAACGCGTTGGCCAACAAGGCTTCAATACTCTTATACTAGCGGTTGATAATAAGGCCATAGCATTATTGTCATTGCAAGATCCTATGCGCAAAGAAGTACGTGATGCTATTCGCCGTATTAACAAACTCGGTGTAAAAACTATGATGTTTACCGCAGACCATCGTCATTCAGCTGAAGACTTTGCACGCAAAGCAGGAATAAATACAGTCGTTGCCAGCATCACTAGCGAAGGCAAATTAAAAGAAATCGATAAGCTGCAACACCAAGGGGAAATAGTCGCCTTAGTTGCCGATGGTGTCACCAATGCTCCTGCTTTGAGCCGAGCGGATATTGGCGTGGCGGTTGCGACTAGTCAACATTTAATTGCAGAATCGGCTAATGTAAACCTGCTTCGAGACTCTTTACACAGCCTCGCCGATACGGTGAAAATTTCTCGTGCTACTCGCAATAAAATGAAACAAAACATTATCATTAGCAGCTTATACAATTTTTTCATTATTGTGGTTGCAGCCGGAGCGACCTATCCTCTTCTACACAATAATTTATTACCCTTAGAAGCCATGATGCTGACCACGGTTTGTACCTTAGGAGTGATCTTAAATTCAACCCGTCTGCGATATTTTAAACCTTTCCAACGTGAGAAAAATTAACACTATGACTAAAAAAACATTAGCCTTTAACAGCCAAGTTATTCATGCCGGCCAAGAGCTTGACCCAAGCACTGGTGCTGTGATGCCACCTATTTATCTAACCTCAACTTACGCACAAAAAAGTCCTGGTGTTCATCAAGGTTTTGAATACTCACGCAGTCAAAACCCAACACGCTTTGCCTATGAACGCTGCATTGCTAGTTTAGAAAATGGAAAACAAGGGTTTGCTTTTGCCTCAGGTTTAGCCGCTTGTTCAACTGTAATGGGTTTATTGCAACCCGGTGATCATTTACTCGCCATGGATGACTTATACGGTGGTACTTTTCGCCTATTTGATCAAGTAACGCGTCGTAATTCCAATATTGATTGTGATTTTATTGACATGAGTTGCGCCGACGAAATTGTACAGGCCATTAAGCCTGAAACAAAAATGATTTGGTTAGAGTCGATGAGTAATCCATTGTTAAAATTAATCGATATTGCCGCTATTTGTAAAATCGCTAAACAGCATAATCTTTTGGTAGTGTGTGACAATACCTTTGCCACGCCCTACAACTTAAAGCCATTAGATTTAGGGGTTGATATTGTTCTGCATTCAGCCACGAAATATATTAATGGCCATTCTGATGTCATTAATGGCATCGTCGTTGTTGGCGACAACCCCGAGCTACAAGAACAAATGGCTTTTTTACAAAATGCTATGGGAGCCATCGCCGGCGCCTTTGATAGTTACCTCGCTTTACGCGGCGTAAAAACACTTGCCGTGCGCATGGATCGTCACAATGCTAACGCCATGCAATTAGCACAATGGTTAGAGCAACAACCACAAATCGAAAAAGTTATTTACCCCGGCCTAACATCACATCCACAACATGATTTAGCCAAACAGCAAATGCAAAATGGTTTCAGTGGAATGATAGCAGCGTATTTAAAAGGTGGTGAAAAAGAATCACGCTTGTTCTTAGAAAAACTAAACTTATTTATTTTAGCGGAAAGTTTAGGTGGAGTAGAAAGCTTAATTGAACACCCTGCCATAATGACACACGCTTCTATCCCAGCTGAACAACGTGCAGCATTGGGGATAAATGATAATATGGTCCGTATTTCGGTAGGGATTGAAGATGTGGCAGATTTGCAAGCAGATTTAGCACAGGCATTAGCGTAAATTTCGTATCCATTACGGATACATTCCTTCCCCTTTTGGGGAAGGAAAAAATGGAGCAATCTAATTTAAAACCCACTCCCAGGCTCACTCAAAAACTCAACTTCTTCTTCGGTAGATGCCCTATTTAAAATCGCATTACGATGCGGATAGCGCCCAAACTTTTCGATGATCGCTTTATGCTTCAGTTCAAAATCATAGTTCATCTGCATATCTGGTTGGTCAAATAAGCGTACGGCTTGCTCATGCACCAATAAAGATTCACTATGCATGTGCGGCATATAAAGAAAGGCCTTTTCTGCAGCTGATAGATCAGCATCTATCTTCAACAACACAGCTTCTTGTGAAAGTGCTAATGCCATTGGGGCGGCCGAGAAAGCGTCAGCACTATCGCGAAAAATATTTCGTGAAAATTGATCCAACACCAAAATTTCTGCCAAACGGCCCTGCGCTGTTTCACGCCAAGTAAAGAGCTCACCAGCTTTAGCTTGCGCCAACAATTCACCAAAGCGTTCTGCAATGTGTTTATCAAACACTTCATCTTTTACCCACCACTGTTTTGGTGTTAACTCTTTGTACCAAAAATCAAGAACCTGTTGCTGCATACGTCTCCTTATTTTTACTACCCATCAATGCCAGCACCCACGCGACAAGAAGTAGTAAGGTGCCATATAAAGCACCCATTGAAACAATCCAAGTATAGATCACTTAAATATATTTGTTAACGTTTTGTTGTATCAATATCGATAGACTATAATACCCATGCAAACCAACTAAAGCTTATACCAAAACCTACTCTCAATTTTTTGTTGATCATCTTACTGTAGATAGAGTACCATGCATGTAATAAATACCTATTGAGGACTAAGTAATCATGATACAACCTAAAGTTAATCGCTTTTTAGTATTGATATTCTCAATCTGTATCATCACCCCCATGGCAAACGACATGTTCATCCCCGCTCTGCCGGAGATGACCCAATATTTTAATAACCAAGCCATCCAATATATTGTGCCAATTTTCATGTTCGGACTAGCCCTAGGGCAATTAATTTGCGGCCCAGCCCTAGATGGCTATGGTCGTAAGCCCATATTGCTGATTGGCCTGATCATATTTTTAAGCTCAAGCATTGCCATCACGCTAGCAAACAACATTCAAATATTACTTGCCGCTCGCTTTGTTCAAGCGCTCGGGGCAGCTTGCTTGATTCCGGCAATAATGGCTATTGCTCGTGATTCTTATAGTCACGAACGCCTGGCACACGTCATTCCGCTTATAATGGGTGCAGTCGTGATTATGCCCGTCATTGCTCCTCTGTTAGGTTCTTATATTACGGCATACTTTAACTGGCGAGCTAACTTTTTGGTGCTCACTATCATTGCTGCCGTTTACTTGGTTATTATCTCTTTTGTCTTTCGTGAAAGTATGTCAAACAAAAACCTTGATGCTTTAAAGCTTAAGAATATGCTATGCAATTATAAAATGCTGTTATCTCATCGAAAATTTATTAGTTACGTTTTCACAGCTGGCTTTAGCTACGGCATTATTTTTGGTTATATTGCCATTTCACCCTTTCTATTAATTCATGACTTGCATGTACCCGTAGAGCGATTTGGTTGGTACTTTGCTTTATTTGCCATTATGATTTCGATTGGCTCATTTTCTATCCCCAGTCTCAGCAAAAAATGGTCTTTAGACCGGCTAATGTTAGTGGGTAGTACTACGAGCCTTCTGGGTACTATTGTATTTGTGCTGGCACAACTTTTTTATACTCCGAGCATCGTCACAATTGTCGGCCCAATGTTTATCATCAGCATCGGTATTGGTTTACTGCGCCCTACGGCAGCCACTAGTGCTCTGCGTGTCTTCCCTGCCAACTTAGCCGGTTTGAGTAGCTCAGCGTTTAACTTCCTCTCCTATTTGACTGCAACACTCAGTACCATAATTGTAGCGTTGATGAGTAATACGCTTGCCAACTTTGGCTACTTAGTCATTATTCTTGCAGCACTTGCCCTTTTAATGAGTATCTTGGCTCAGAAAAAAACAACGGCATAGATACTGCCCAGTTCGGGCAGAGATCTCGCACAAATCACCAGGTCGATCGATATATTTTTAAGATATTACTAAGTTTGATTTTTCCGCATTCTTCAGTAACCTCTTCAAAAATAAGTGCTTTTTTTGCAGATCTTTTTTTTCACACTTTGTCCACAGGAAACCCCCAGATTATCCACTTGCATTTTATAGCAAAACGCATTATCTTGTGTCTTGAAGCGAGGACAACGTCAACATATTGGGGTTCAACGTAAAACCATAACACAATACATTCGGAGGAATAATGCAGGTCGAAGCCACATCAAATAATCAAAAAACGGACTTACCTAATATAACGGCAAATGAAAGTATACCGACGATACTGGCCAATACAGCACCTGGAGATATTAAAGTCATCCGCCGTAACGGTAGCATTACCCCTTATGACGACAACAAGATTATGGTTGCGGTCACAAAAGCTTTTTTAGCAGAAGAAGGTGGCAGTGCAGCCGCTTCTACTCGTGTTCATGAAAAAGTCGCCGAATTAGCCGGCCATATTTCTAACGCCTTCCGTCGTCGCTTACCAAGCGGTGGCACTATCCATATTGAAGCTATCCAAGACCAAGTTGAGTTAGTATTAATGCGCGCTGCCGAACATAAAGTCGCCCGCTCTTACGTCTTGTATCGTGAAGAACGTCGTAAAGCACGCTCTGAAACGGAAGCAAAGTACCAAGTTGATACAAAGATTAACGTCACATTAGAAGATAGGCAAACAGTGCCCTTAGATGTTGCAAGAATGGTCGCAACGATTGAAGAAGCTTGTTCTAATTTAGACTTTGTTTCAGCTGAAGCCATTATTGAAGATACTCATAAAAACTTATTCGACGGCGTGCCAGTTAATGACATTAGCAAAGCTATGGTCATGTGCGCACGCACACGCGTTGAAGAAGAACCTAACTACACTTATGTAACGGCCCGCTTATTACTTGATGGCTTACGTACAGAAGTACTCACATTCTTAGGCATGCCAGATGCCAACACCTGTGCTGACATGAATAAAATGTACGGCCAATACTTTAAAAATTATGTTGATAGAGGTATCGAGCTAGAGCTTTTATCACCAAAATAAAAAGATTTTGACCTTGATAAAATGGCGGCCGCCATCAACGGTGATAGTGACAAACAATTCACCTACTTATCATTACAAACATTGTACGACCGTTACTTTATTCACAGTGAGGAAACGCGTTACGAATTACCACAGGCTTTCTTCATGCGTGTTGCCATGGGCCTTGCTATTGAAGAAGACAAACCTGAAGAACGCGCTATTGAATTTTACAACTTGCTATCAAGTTTTGATTTCATGTGTTCAACACCGACTTTATTTAACTCAGGCACATTACACCCACAACTCTCCAGTTGTTTCCTAACAACAATTCCTGATGACTTAGATGGCATCTACAGTGGCATTAAGGATAATGCCATGTTAGCCAAATATTCAGGTGGTCTAGGTAATGACTGGACGCCTGTTCGTGCCATGGGCGCCTTAATTAAAGGGACAAATGGCAAATCACAAGGTGTTATACCTTTCATGAAAGTGGCCAATGACACTGCTGTTGCCGTCAATCAAGGTGGTAAACGTAAAGGTGCCGTGGTTGGTTATTTAGAAACTTGGCACATGGATATTGAAGAATTCTTAGACTTGCGCAAAAACACCGGTGACGAACGTCGTCGTACGCATGACATGAACACCGCTAACTGGATCCCAGATTTATTCATGAAACGTGTTTGTAACGATGAAGAGTGGACACTATTCTCACCAGATGACGTATCTGACCTACATGATATTTTTGGCTTACCTTTTGAAAAAGCCTACGCAGAATATGAAGCAAAAGCGGCGGCTGGTGAAATTAAAAACTTCAAAAAAATTAGCGCATTAGGTTTATGGCGTAAAATGCTAGGCATGTTATTTGAAACAGGTCATCCATGGATGATTTTCAAAGACCCTTGTAATTTACGTTCACCACAACAACACATTGGTGTAGTGCACAGTTCAAACTTATGTACTGAAATCACACTAAATACTTCACGTGATGAAATCGCGGTTTGCAACCTAGGCAGCATTAACTTACCTCAGCACGTTACCGAAAAAGGTATCGACATCGATAAACTACGTAACACAGTGCATACAGCAATCCGTATGTTAGATAACGTGATTAACATTAACTTATATACTGTACCACAAGCACGTAACTCAAACATGAAACACCGCCCTATCGGCTTAGGCCAAATGGGTTTCCAAGACGCTTTATATAAACAACGCTTACCGTTTGCCTCACAAGGTGCAGTAGAGTTTGCAGATAAAGCCATGGAAGCGATGAGCTACTTTGCCATCGAAGCCTCAAGTGATTTAGCCAAAGAACGTGGCCGTTATGAAACGTATGAGGGTTCATTATGGAGCCAAGGTATCCTTCCGATTGATTCAATCGAAAAGTTACAAGAAGCCCGTGGTGAGTTCTTAGATTTAGACCGCAGCACAACAATGGATTGGGATAGCTTACGCGCTAAAGTCAAAAAAGATGGCATGCGTAACTCGAACACAATGGCTATCGCACCAACAGCCACCATTGCTAACATTACTGGCATCAGCCAATCGATTGAGCCGACTTACCAAAACTTGTATGTTAAATCGAATATGTCTGGCGAGTTTACGGTATTGAATAATTACCTAGTGCGTGACTTAAAGAACTTAGATCTTTGGGATGAAGTGATGATTAATGACTTGAAATATTTTGATGGTCGCTTAACACCCATTGCGCGTATTCCTGAAGAATTGAAAAAACTATACGCAACAGCATTTGAAATTGAACCACGCTGGATTGTCGATGCCGCAGCACGTCGTCAAAAATGGCTCGACCAAGCGCAGTCGCTTAACTTATACATGGCCGAACCTTCTGGTAAAAAACTCGACACGCTATATAAAATGGCTTGGTTACGCGGTTTGAAATCAACTTACTATCTACGTACATTAGGCGCGACTAGTACAGAAAAATCAACAGCACACAGTGGTAGCTTAAATGCTGTACAAGGACCTGCGACAGCGGCACCAAATGCATGCTCAATCAATGAACCTGACTGTGAAGCCTGTCAATAAAAACTAAAGAGGAAAAAATTATGGCCATTGTAAATTGGGAAGAATATAACGAAGAAGATAGCATCACAGCAGAAATACATAGCAGCGGTAACCCAACCATTATGGAAACACCTGTAGCAGAACCTGTGCAAGTGCAACCGGTTGAAGCCCCAAAAACAGAACAAGTGGCAAAGCCTGTTAATCACAACGCTGTTTCAACAGGCTTAGACACTCTAGAAATGGGTGCTGCACGTATCCGTGTTGATGATAAACAAATCATTAACTGTCGTGCCGACTTAAACCAACTTGTTCCATTTAAATACCCATGGGCTTGGCAAAAATATAATGATGCTTGTGCTAATCACTGGATGCCAAGTGAAATCAATATGACATCCGATATTGCCCTGTGGAAAGATCCTGAAGGTTTAACCGATGCCGAACGTTTAATTATCAAGCGTAATCTAGGTTTCTTTGCAACTGCCGATTCCTTAGTGGCGAATAACTTAGTATTAGCGGTATATAAACACATTACCAATCCTGAATGCCGCCAATATTTATTGCGTCAAGCATTTGAGGAAGCGTTACATACACATTCATACCAACATATTATTGAGAGCCTAGGCTTAGATGAAGCTGAAATGTTTAATATGTACCGTGAAGTTCCAGCGGTAGCACATAAAGCCGAGTGGGCATTAAAGTATACCCAAAGCTTCAATGATCCTAGCTTCGAAACAGGCACAACTGAAAACGATCAACGCTTATTACGCGACTTAATCGCTTTCTATTGTGTTATGGAAGGCATTTGCTTTTACACGGGCTTTACTCAAATTCTGTCGATGGGTCGTCGAAATAAAATGGTTGGTACAGCCGAGCAATTACAATACATTCTACGTGACGAATCAATGCATCTTAACTTTGGTATCGATGTGATTAATCAAATCAAAATTGAGAATCCACATTTATGGACTGAAGAGTTTCAACAAGAAGCGATTAACATCATGAAAGAAGGTGTTGAGCTCGAATGCCAGTATGCGAAAGATACTATGCCTAATGGTATTCTAGGCTTGAACTATCCAATGCTACAAGAATACATTAAGTTCATCGCCAATCGTCGCCTAATACAAATTGGGTTGCCAGAACAATATCCAGGTGCTGAAAATACAGTGCCATGGATGAGTGAAATGATGGATCTTAAAAAAGAAAAGAACTTCTTTGAAACTCGCGTTATCGAATATCAAGCAGGCGGGACTTTAAACTGGGATTAATAATCTTATTTCAACCTCAGTCTTTTGGGCGTCACAGTGACGCCCTTTTTTATGCTTTATGTTTTCTTCATAACCTATAAAATTTATCTTTAAGCTCTGGATTACTTAAGTCCTTTTTGTTACTTCCCGAAAACTTAACCAAGTCATCATACCCAAATTTTCCTGCTCGAATACTAGGTAAAATAATCATTCTCCAATAGGCTAAACCAGTTTGTAATTCAGATAATAACTTTGAACCCTCTGCCGTAGGAGTGTCAGGCCCATTATCGTTTTTAGTAACCGTACAAGCAATTCGAGTCAGGATTTTCAGATAATTTTTCACTTCAAATTCTGTTAAATTTTTTTCTTTCAAACTCTTTATCTCACAACGCAAAGCATTTAACGCCTGAGCCTTTTTACTTTCAAAGAACTGAGACTGAAGCTGACGCTTGAAAGGCATAGCATTTTTGACCTTTAATATTAATACAATAAAATTATTTTTATCGAAAGCTATCTGCTTAAACTGATTAGCATCAAAAGTTCTAATGAAATCGACAAAAGCTTTTCGGTTATCTTCTGTTACATCCTTTGGTAATAGAATCTTAGCAATCTCAGTATATAGCCGTGAAGACCCAACACATTGCTCCAACACTCTGACCAAATGAGAACACTCATTATCTGCCAGTATAAAACCATTACCTTGCTCCAATACTGGCGCCATATAATCTACATTATCGTCAACTAAGACAATTTGCTCTGGCGTACACACATATCTGTGCGCATAATACTTTAAATAAGAACTTTTTAAATTTATCGAGTCACGCTCAGCACCTGAATACATTTTGCTGCGCTCTGCATCGCTTATCTCTTTTAAGAAAGATCTTTCTGCACCAAAAATCATATCCAAATAAGCATAACATCCTTGCATATTCCGTTGATACAAATTTGGTTCATCCTCAGTTACTTGAAATAATCGTTGAGTAGCTAGTACAGAGGTAACATTAATATTTTTCAAAATAGCAAACGTGAGCTTATACCAAGCAATATGAGGAGTTATATCATCTACATTAATATGTCCTCTCTCACAAAAAAGTTGGTACTTTGCGTATTGAGGATGGCCCTCCACACAGAAAGCTTTCTCAGGCACTCGACCAAATAAACCAGGATCGATTGTATGTTTAATCGTATCGTCAAAGTCCCATGCCACCACTCTTCTAAGCTTGATTCCTGCCCCAGCACAATATGCCATATTACCGTCCTGATTTTATTGTTAGCTTAAAGAAAAGATAACATTATCGTAAGAAGCTGCCATTACATAGTCACTAATTCTTCGGCGCTAGTCGGATGAATCGCAATTGTGTTCCATAAATCTTTTTTGGTCACACCCATTTTCACAGCGACGGCAAAGCCTTGCAGAATTTCATCTACATCCTGACCCAGCATATGAATGCCTACAATCTTTTCATCTTCACCAGCACACACTAATTTAATCATGGTTTTAACTTTATGCTCGGTCATGGCATAAATCATCGGTGTAAACTCACTAGAATAAGCCTTAACATTATGCTCACCATATTGATCGCTCGCTTGCTTTTCTGTTAAACCAACACTGGCTAGTGCTGGGTGAGAAAATACTACGCTAGGGATTGTGTCGTAATCTAAATATAGATCTTTTTCGCCATTAAACAATCGCATTGCCAAGCGCCTACCCGCAGCAATAGCGACTGGTGTCAGTTGAATATTAGGCGTCACATCTCCCACGGCTAAAATATTGGGTACATTAGTTTGCTGAAATTTATCAACTGGAATATATGAACGACTATCAGTCTCCACACCCGCCGCTTTTAAATTTAAATCAGCCACTTTCGGTTTACGACCAACAGCCCAAATAA
>JAWUYR010000033.1:0-14509 GCA_034110705.1 Gammaproteobacteria bacterium
GGCTAATGAGCTGATTTGCATTTGGAATGGACCATCTAAGTCAACTGCAGGTGGCGCTACTTTGTTAATGATGGTTTCAAATAGTGGTGTCATATCGTCACTTGGATCTTCGAGTTCTATGCTGGCATAACCTTCAATGGCTGAAGCGTATACGATAGGGAAATCTAATTGCTCATCAGTTGCACCGAGTTGGTCGAATAATTCAAAGACTTGATCAATTACCCAATGTGGTCTCGCACCATCACGGTCGACTTTATTAACCACAACAATTGGGTTAAGGCCTTGAGCGAATGCTTTTTGAGTTACAAATCGAGTTTGTGGCATTGGGCCGTCAACAGCATCAACTAATAATAAGACTGAATCTACCATTGATAGAATACGCTCTACTTCACCACCGAAGTCGGCATGGCCTGGGGTGTCAACAATATTAATACGATAATCTTTCCACATAATCGCGGTGTTTTTAGCCGTAATCGTGATGCCACGCTCTTTTTCTAAATCGTTTGAATCCATTACCCGCTCTTCTTGCTCACCTCGAGTCTCGAGCGTTCCAGATTGGCGAAGGAGTTTATCGATTAAGGTGGTTTTACCGTGGTCGACATGGGCAATAATAGCGATGTTACGCAAGTTTTCAATATTCATGTTGTTCTCTGTAGTTAAGCTTTACGTTGTAGCAATAGCAACCCGAACCCGATAAAGCCAACAATGGCTTGGCCGAGGTACGTTAGATGGTAGCTGATAGCCGAAAAGTGGCCAGTATACAGACCTGCGAACAACCACGCAATAGCCACAAGTCCCATTGTTACGCCCATTATTCTACCCTGCTCGTCAGCACCAACGGCATCAGAAAATAAGGCTAATAATGTATTGTAGGATAATGCCATGCCAGCGGCCGTGGGAATGAGTGCTAACCAAATGGAAAGTTCGCTACCAACAGCAAAGCTGAACCATAATAAACCATTCCCCAACAAGAAGGCACCCATGCGTGCCAGATTTAAAACAGAAATGTAACGTAAGAAAATTCGAATAAAACCAAGTAAAAATATTGAAAATAACAAGCCAATATAAGCGGCAAACAAACCTAATTTGCCAGCACTATAATGAAAATTTTCGGCCAGCATAAAGGTGCTAGATTGAAACAACCCCGCCCAAGTAAACTGTGAACAGATAAAAGCTAATGATAATTTCCAGTAACGTGTATCAATAAAACCTTTGCACAAACGAATAAAAATATGAGTCAAACTAAGAGCGGATTTTTTTGCAGGGATGAAGGTTTCTTTGAATAATCTGCGTAATATAAAGAAGTTTGCTAAAGCAAGAATCGCAGCAGCCCAAAATGGTGTCTCGTAATTGAACCAAGAAACTAAGTTCTTATCTGCTAACAGACCACCTAATAATGGACCTATAATAAAGCCCATTATAGCAGCGAATGTCATTAGACTCATGTTTTTCACTTTATCTTCTGGCGCACTAATATCAACAATGGCCGCTTGAGCAATCGCTTGGCTACCGTCCATCATTGAGACACAAATTCGGCTGATGAACAATAATACAACACTATTCATAGATAAACTCAGCACTGACAATAAACAACTGAAGAACACACCTAACAAACTAAATAATAAAATAGTCCTCCGGCCTAGCCTGTCTGACATCTCACCTAAAATAGGCGCGCCAAATAGTAATGCAAACATAGGCAGTGAAATGACTAATGAATACAACATAGCACGATCACTGCTACTGGTCGCTGCCGGCAAGATACCATTTGCATCGTTAAATAACGCAGCAAAGATAGGGATAACTAAACCGATAGTCATTGTGTCTATTAAGATCACAAATGCTAGGGCATAAATATCAGATTTTTGATGTGATTTTGTCATAACATTTTTCTCATGTGCTCATTAAGAATAATAACCTTACCTTAATTGGGTCACACAAAATACCCTCATTAATCCTCATTGCAATTAGAATATTAGGTAAGCAGAGTAAAGATTAATTTCAAACAAGATTTTTGATGTGTTTCGGTCATAAATAAGTTCATAAAAGTTCATTATTATAAATGATGGACAACATTGAGCTATATAGCTATATAGCTATATTATAATTATGGCAAGCTCACTCACGCGCTTGTTCAACAAGGAGAGTTAATATGAAATATTTTGTAAGCCTGATGCTAGGTCTATCTTTTTTATTAAGTGTGTCAGGTTTAAGAGCCGAGCCATTACCATCATCAGGAGTCGCAAAAGTTACTGCCAGTAATTTACAAGCTGTGACGAATAGCATTTTTTATCCTAATGAGACTTATACACAAAAAAATGGAAATATAACTTTAGAGACTAAATACATAACCGGCCCCTCCGATGCTGCCACTCACTCGGCATTCAATAAAATATCTAAGGTGGTAAACCCAATCCCAACCAAAGCCGAAAATGTATTTTTTGATAAACTGAACGATAGTAGTACTGAAATCCGCCGCGTAAATGGAAAAATAGTCTTAGAAGCAAGCAATACATATTATTATAGGGGGCGAGGCGGCCTACCATCTCATTACGAGATATTTACAGCCTCTGTGCCTATAAAAAATCAGAACTTATTATCAAGTAGTAGCTTCTCAAGTACTAGTGGCAATCTTAAGCCTCAGGCTTATTCTAAAATGACAGTTAAACAAATTTCCGCGTTAAGCTCTCAAATCAAAGCTGTGGGTCCCCAACTAACTATTTCATCTATAAAGTTATTCACTAAGGCTCAAGCGCGTCGAAAGAATAATGGTACGAAATTAATAAATTTCTTAAAAACAGCTCCCATAGAAGACATAAAAAAATTACCTCTTACTCAACAGACATTCTTAAATAAGGCTGGCTTCATTCCAGAAAAACACCATTTAAATTATCCTGAACCTGACAATAAAAACGAGCTACAGAGCTCTCAAAAAGCTCAAACCAAAATGGGTAAAACCGTCACGTTTGAGGTGAGAACTGATAATTACCGCAAAAATAAGTATAAAACAAATAATCTAGAAGAGCGGTTATCTCAAGCATCAAACTCGCCCAACAAATTGATGAGGAGTAAACTGGAACAGAAATAACTAACGGAGTAAGATTTAGTAGCATCAACAAGGGCTTTCTCAAGCCCTTTTTTTATAAAGTCCTTCCTCTAAATTGTACATCACACTTTTCTCTATTTAGCCCCGTAGAGCAACCCTGACTATTCCTGATTGCAATCATAGTGTAGGAGAAGTAGAATCAAGCCTGATTTCAACAAGGATGACACAGCATGCACTTACGCAATACGAGCCAGCACTACGGTATTATCACAAAAATTTTACATGCGTTAATTGCCATCTGTTTTATTACACAAATAGTATTAGGTTATGTAATGGGTTATATCACTAACAAACCCCTTCGCTACCAACTTTACGGCATTCACAAATCAATCGGTTTTAGTTTGCTAATTATTGCCATTCTTTTTGTCTTATGGCGTTTGTGTAACACTCTCCCTAGCAAGCCTAAACATTTACAAACATGGGAAATAAAACTTTCAAAATGTGTCCAGTTCTTATTGTATTGTGGCGTGTTAATTATGCCGATGAGTGGTTGGTTAATGTCGAGCTTTGGTGGATATAAAGTAAGTTTTTGGGGTTGGTTTTATGTTACCGCACCTGTGGCGGTCAATAAAGGTTTGTCTGGTTTTTTTGATGATGTTCATGTTTTCACAGCTTATTGTGTCGCTGGATTAATTGGCTTGCACATTCTTGGTGTTCTTAAGCATGCCCTTATAGATAAGCATAATATTTTACGTAGAATGTTTTAAGGCTACGAAAATACTCTCACCACATTGGCGATTCTCTTGGCTTTGTTTATAATGTGTTGTGGGGCATTCACTACAATTGCTTCTTTCGCACTTTGCCAAACAACATAATCAGCATGATGGTTACCAGCATAGGCATAATTACCTTTGCCATAAAGTTTATCTAACAACACAGTTTTGTTTTCTGATTTAAGATTGGTTTTACCATGACTACCGTAGCAATGATCAAATATCTGTAAGTAGTTCGCGACATTGTCAGCTATTCTTTGCTCGGTAGCTGAAATTAAAATAAGCTCACGACCTGTGGCTTTTTCTTGCTTTAACCATTCTAAGAATTCTTGATTGTAAGGTAGCTTACTTGGATCAAGCGTAATGCTATCGGCTAAGTAACGTTTGAAATATGATTTTCCTTGGCAAAGTTTTGCTAGAGCGATAAAAGCTAGTAGTGGTTTTTTCTTGATAAGTGCAAGAAAGGATTGTGACATGGTATCACTGCGAATCAAGGTACCATCTAAATCAACCGTTAAAGGAATTTTCATGATTATTCGTCTAAGAATGAAGAGTCTTCAATTCCATGCTTAAGCATAATACCGCGTAAAGTTCGCAAAGCATCGATTTGAATTTGTCTGACACGTTCGCGCGTTAAACCAATTTCTCTACCAACACCTTCTAAGGTGTTTTTCTCATGACCTTGTAAACCAAAACGACGCACAATAACATCGTGTTGCTTTTGGTTGAGCTCTTCTAGCCATTGCCCCATGGTCTTACGTAAATTTTCGTTTTGATGGATAGTGGCAGGATCTTCTGCAGCATCATCAGCAATCGTATCCACTAATGATTTATCGGTATCATGTGCAATAGGTGTATCAATTGAACCCATATGCTCATTTAACGCTAACATGCGTTTCACATCTTCGATTGGCTTATCAACCATTTCAGCAATTTTTTCTGGGTTGATAACTTTGTCACCTTTGCTCGCTAATTCTTTTGCTGCGCGTAAGTAAACATTTAATTCTTTAACGACATGAACAGGTAAGCGAATAGTACGCGTTTGATTCATGATAGCACGCTCGATCGTTTGACGTATCCACCAAGTTGCATAAGTTGAAAAACGGAAGCCTCTTTCTGGGTCAAACTTTTCGACACCTCGCATTAGCCCTAAGTTGCCTTCTTCGATTAAATCAAGAAAAGCTAAACCGCGATTTAAATAACGTCGGGCAATTTTAACAACTAGGCGTAAATTGCTGGAAATCATCCGATGCCGTGCATCTTCATCACCCTTAAGAGCAAGCCGACCATATTTAACTTCTTCTTCAGCCGTTAAAAGTGGAACAAAGCCAATTTCATTAAGATACATTTGTGTGGGATCGGTGCTGCGTGTTTTGGTACGCGTTTTGCTAGCTTCTATAGCGGCTTCAAACTCGTTTTCATCTAGACCTTCTGCTTCGACTAAGTCAAGCTCTTGGGGCTCACCCTCTTCAGAGATTTTCTCTTCAAGCTCTACTTCTGACTCAGCCAAATTACACTCCTTCAAAATGCTCTCCACATTCAAAATGCGATGATTACATCCTGACAATTTTTAAAAACAATTAACGCTACTATATTCATTTTTTGCTTATAAATCAAGAGATTATTGTTAGACTTTGCCAGTTGAAACTTCAGATTTAGAATTCTGGTTAAACCTTATTAGTTATTTTACAATTAAGCTATTACCACGTAACACAATGCGTACAGGTTTACCGCGTTTCCGTAATTCAAAATGCAGCATAACTCGATCGGCACCGCTGCTGCCCATCTCCGCAATCTTTTGATTGGCACGAACTTGTTGCCCATCTTTAACCAATAATTTACGATTGTGTGCGTAAGCACTTAAATAAAGGTCATTATGTTTTATTAGAATTAAATTACCATAACCTCGCAAACCTGAACCGGCGTAAACAACAGTACCCGCTGCGACAGCATGAATAGGCTCACCCTGAGTGCCGGCGATATTAATTCCTTTAACGCGCTTAGTGTAAGCTTGAACCACCGTGCCTTTAGTCGGTGCATACCAACGACCAACTGGACTAATATTTTTGGGTTGATAACGAGCCTTTTGACTTGCTGTTGCCGTCGCCTTACCCGGTGTTTTTTTATAGTTATAATATTGTGTCTTACCAGACAAATATAATTTTTGCCCAACCGTCAGAGAATAAGGTACTTGTAACTTATTCAGCTGTGCTAACTCAAGAAAGTCTTTTCCAAAGCGCCACGCTATAAAATATAACGTCTCACCACGCTGTACAACATGATAGCCTTGTTGTTCGGCTATTTGATTGCGCAAGTCGACCACTGGTGCTGCTTGTTTTTGATTAAACGAACAGCTCGCTAACAAATTAATCGCGATGATAATAAAAAGGAGTGTCGATAATTTAGCGTAACGTATCATCAGTTTTGTTAGATTTTACAATCTTTCAACCAATGAGCCACATCATCGAATGATTTGTAACAGGTTAAATCAACATTCAAGGGCGTTATCGAAACATAGTTATGCCGTACTGCATAAAAGTCGGTTCCTTGACTAGCATCATTTTCATGGCCAGCGGCACCTATCCAATAAATATCACGCCCGCGTGGATCGGTTTGCTTAACGGCTGGCTCTGCCAAATGTCTTGAGCCTAAACGTGTCACTTCGAAGCCTTTAATTTGATCAAGTGGAACATCTGGTACGTTTACATTTAGAGTAGCGGCATTAACAAAATGATTTTCAATTAAGTGCTTCAGTAAATGTTGTACCACTGTGGCAGCGGTTTCATAATGCTTATGCTGACCAACCAATGAAACAGCAATTGCAGGAAGCCCAAGAAAGCGCCCTTCTAATGCAGCACCAACTGTACCTGAGTAAATGACGTCATCGCCCATGTTTGCACCTGCGTTGATCCCTGAAACAACAATATCAGGTGTTTCAGCTTTTGGTAACAAGCCTGTTAATGCTAAATGCGCGCAATCGGTTGGTGTTCCCTGAATACTGTATACGTTATCTTCAACTTGATTCACATACAAAGGGCTACTCAGGGTTAATGAGTGACTTGCGCCACTTCTGTCACGGTCAGGGGCGACAATCACCACGGGGGCTATTTCTTGTAGAGCTTTGGCTAGCATTCTCATTCCTGGAGCATTTACGCCATCATCATTGGTAACTAATATTCTTAATGGTTTACTCATGTCATTTCCTTAAATTAAGTTTCGTTTTTATCCTGCAGAATTAGAACAGCATGACAGGCGATGGCTTGGTTTGCGCCAATACTATCTAATTTTTCATTGGTAGTGGCTTTGATATTTATTTGCTGTAGTTCAATTCCTAGCACAGTAGTCAATGAAGCGCGCATATTCTGAATATGTGGACTTAGTTTTGGTGTCTCAGCAATGATAGTAACATCAATGTTGCCAACTTTATATCCTTGTTCTTTAATCAAAGAATCGATATGTTGTAAAAAATGTTTGCTGTCGCAATTTTTATTCGCATCGTCCTCATCTGAAAAATGCTGACCAATATCTCCCAGCGCTGCCGCACCTAACATGGCATCACAAATAGCATGGATGACAACATCGCCATCGGAGTGGGCAACAATCGCGTATGGACAAGTAATTTCAATCCCACCTAAGCTAATATGATCGCCACTAGTAAGTTGATGAATATCATAACCATGACCAATTCGCATATTAAAGCCCACCATTTTCAATTAATTGTTCCACCCAAATTAAATCATGTGTTCGGGTGAGTTTAATATTATCACTCCGTCCTTCAACCATGAGCGGAGAATATCCTAATTGCTCAACCGCTTTGGCACTATCACTAGTGTCATTATTCGGTAACGCCTTTTGCAATGCTTTACACAAAATACCAAACCGAAAAATTTGCGGGGTAAATGCACGCCATAAATGCCGGCGCGGAATTGTTTCCAAAACTTGATCGTCGTCATCTACTCTCTTAATAGTCGAATGAATCGGCACACCCAACAAACCACCCGCTTCATGTTCTTGTACTTCTTTAATCAGTTTATTTAGATCATTTGCTGCCAATAATGGTCGTGCCGCATCGTGCACTAAAACCCAGTCATTTTCCATGGCATAGGAATTTAGTAAGTCCAAACCATTTTGTACAGAATGACAACGCTCTTTACCACCGATTGTCGTCATTATTTTTTTATGCTTGGCAATAGGCAAACTTGAAAAATAAGCATCACCTTTTTTTAATACAACAACCACTTTTTCAATACGCGGGTCAGCCAAGAGAGGCTGAAGCGAATATTCAAGAATGGTTTTTCCAGCGACAGTTAAATATTGTTTAGGTTTAGATGCCTGCATACGCGAGCCAATTCCAGCCGCTGGCACAATCGCCCAATATTTAAGATCTTCATTCATGATGATCTAGTCCTTAATCTCAGCTAAAAAAGCTTTAAAATCTTCATACAAGTCTGGATGCTTTAAACCATAATTCACTGTCGCTTTTAAATAACCCAGTTTATTACCGCAATCATAGCGTGTACCAGTAATGTGATGGGCATAGACTTTTTCTTCTGGAATTAAAGCAGCAATCGCATCCGTTAATTGAATTTCCCCCCCCGCACCTTTAGTTTGCTTCGCAAGTTTAGGCCAAATATCAGCTGTTAATATATAACGACCTACCACACCAAAATTAGACAGCGCATCTTTTGGTGCAGGCTTTTCTACTATTCCCACTAAGGGACGTTTAAAATCAGCATCGTTTAATTCAATAACGCCATACTGACCGGTGTTTTTAGAATTCATTTCTTGTACACCAACAATGTTTGCCGCTGTATATGAAAACTGTTGTAACATTTTTTGCAAACAACTTTCTTTGCCTGAGTCAATTAAATCATCTGCTAATAAAACGGCGAAGGGCTCATCGTTAATCAATGATTTTGCACAAGCGACGGCATGGCCTAAGCCTAATTGCTCTGACTGACGAATATAAACACAGTTCACTCCCTGAGGTAAAATATCTTCAACAATTTTCAGCAAATCATCTTTGCCCGCATCAAATAAGCTGCGCTCTAACTCTGCATCTCTATCAAAATGATCTTCGATTGCTCGCTTTCTACTACTCGTCACAAAAATTAGTTCAGTAATCCCTGCCGCAATGGCTTCTTCAACCGCATACTGAATAAGAGGTTTATCGACTATGGGTAACATTTCCTTGGGATTAGCTTTGGTCGCAGGTAAAAATCGCGTACCAAGACCCGCTACCGGAAAAACGGCTTTAGTCACTTTCATAATCACTCCTTCTTATTCATGCTTTCCAACAGTTTTCATCAGGTAACATAATGTGCGGCACTAAACCCAACGCTGCTCTAGATTCACTTAACCACTTGATAAAAAATTTCACCTTTTTTTATCATGCCTAACTCGCTCCGAGCCCGCTCTTCGACAGCTTGATGCCCTTTTTGTAAATCTTGTACTTCAGCTAATAATACTTGGTTCCTATCTTTGAGCTGAGTATTTTGTGCTTGCTGTACTGCCACTTGTTTTTTTAACACCACAACAGTTTTAACACTTCCTTGGCAAAACCAAAGGCGATATTGCAGTAATGCCAACAAAATAATCAAAATGGCAATTAAGATCTTCATAGATATTTAAAAGCACCTTTGCCAACATACGGCGCTTTGCTTCCTAGAGCCTCTTCAATACGAATGAGCTGATTGTATTTCGCAATACGATCCGTTCGTGATAATGAACCTGTTTTAATTTGTCCGGCACAAGTTGCAACAGCTAAATCTGCAATGGTTGCATCTTCTGTTTCACCTGAACGATGAGAAATTACTGAGGTATATTCGGCCTTCTTCGCCATTTCAATCGCCGCAATAGTCTCAGTTAATGTGCCAATTTGATTAACTTTAATTAAGATAGAGTTGGCAATGTCTTTATCAATCCCTTCTTGTAAAATTTTTGTGTTCGTTACAAAAAGATCATCACCAACTAATTGAATTTTATCGCCTAGTTTTTCAGTTAATAATTTCCAACCATCCCAATCACTTTCATCCATCCCATCTTCAATAGAAATAATTGGATACTTAGCGGCAAGCCCAGCTAAGTAATCAACAAATTCAGCACTAGAAAATGATTTACCTTCTGAGGTAAGATTATATTGCCCATCGGCATAGAACTCACTACTAGCAACATCTAACCCTAAGTAAATCTGCTCACCTGCTTTGTAACCAGCGGCCGCAATCGCTTCTAAGATTAACTCTAATGCCGCTTCGTTCGATTCTAAATCTGGCGCAAAACCACCTTCGTCCCCTACTGCTGTATTTAAGCCACGTTTTTTTAATAAGGCTTTTAACGCATGAAAAATCTCAGCACCATAACGAATGGCTTCAGCTTCTGTCGGGGCTCCGACTGGTAAAACCATAAATTCTTGGATATCGACACTGTTATCAGCATGCGCACCACCATTAATCACATTCATCATAGGCACAGGCATTGAAAATTGATTATCTTTAGCAAGGTATTCATATAAAGGCTTGTTCGCGGCAGCCGCAGCGGCCTTAGCGACAGCCATTGAAACGGCTAACATAGCATTCGCACCTAGTTTAGATTTATTATCAGTGCCATCGAGGGTTAGCATGGTGGTATCAACCATTACTTGATCGCTTGCATCTAGGCCAATTAGTGCTTTAGTAATAATGCTATTCACGTTACTCACTGCTTGCAAAACTCCTTTACCTAAATAACGCTGTTTATCTCCATCACGTAATTCAATCGCTTCCCGTGTACCTGTCGAAGCACCGGAAGGTACAGCAGCACGACCAAAGGCCCCGCCTTCTAGAGTAACATCTGCCTCAACCGTAGGATTACCTCGTGAATCAATAATTTCTCTGGCGTGTATTTGAGTGATTGTTGTATTTGTCATGGCTAACCTTAACTCCTTTGTGGATATTTTATATACGGTATAATATAGCGATTAATATCAGCCAATAAGACTGTCTTCGATATATGATTTCTCACTTTTTACGACTTCATCAATGGCTTTGAGCTGTTTCAATAAAGCGGCCATTTGATCGAGAGGCCAAGCATTTGGGCCGTCGCTCATTGCTTCGGCAGGATTAGTGTGTGTTTCCATAAAGACACCTGCCACACCAGCTGCCATAGCGGCTCTAGCCAGCACGGGAACAAACTCTCGTTGACCTCCCGTTGACTTACCTTTCGCGCCAGGTAACTGTACTGAATGGGTAGCATCAAATACCACCGGACAACCCGTTTGTCGCATAATGGCCAAAGAACGCATATCGGAGACTAAATTGTTGTAACCAAACATATAGCCACGTTCACAGACCATGATCTGCTCATTACCAACGTCTTTGGCCTTCGCCACTACATTTTCCATCTCATGAGGAGATAAAAATTGGCCTTTTTTAATGTTAATTGGTTTGCCTTGTTTGGCTACATTTTGAATAAAATTCGTTTGTCGGCATAGGAATGCCGGTGTCTGTAAAATGTCGACTACGCTGGCAACGTCAGCAAGAGGTGTATCTTCATGCACGTCTGTAATGACGGGTACTCCCACTTCGCTTTTAACGCGTTGTAAGATCTGCAAGCCTTTTTCAATGCCTGGCCCACGAAAGCTGTCTTTTGATGAACGATTGGCCTTGTCAAACGAGGCTTTAAAAATAAAAGGAATATCAAGTTTACTAGTGATCTCTTTTAATTGATAAGCCATTTCCATAGTAAAATCTTCGCTTTCAATGACACAAGGGCCTAATATAGCGAAGAAAGGATCGTGATTACCAACGGTGTAATTATTCAATTTCATGCGACTTTTACCTCTTCTTTATCTTCATCTTGTTTATAAGCTCGGACCGCTTGCACAAAGCCACTAAACAATGGATGACCATCTCGTGGTGTGGAAGTGAACTCCGGGTGAAATTGTGCGGCGATAAACCAGGGGTGATTGGGTAACTCAATCATTTCCACGAGTTCATTATCTTCTGATCGGCCACCAACGAGTAAACCGGCAGCCTCTAGCTCAGCAATGTATTTGTTATTCACTTCATAGCGGTGTCGATGTCGCTCAATGATAAAGTCGACAGCATAGGATTCGCGCGCCTTAGAGTTTGGCTGCAGCAGACACTTCTGCCCACCTAGGCGCATTGTGCCGCCCAAGTCTGAATTTGTATCACGTGTTTCAATTTTACCCGTAGCATCAAGCCATTCAGTAATCAGTCCAACCACCGGATAAGGTGTATCGAGATTAAACTCTGTGCTGTTTGCGCCTGGCATTTGTGCCACATTACGTGCGAATTCAATTAAAGCAATTTGCATGCCCAAGCATATACCTAAATATGGTACATTCTTCTCTCTAGCAAATTGTGCAGCTAAGATCTTACCTTCAACACCACGCTCACCAAAGCCACCTGGGATAACAATACCATCTGCTTGCTGTAAAACGTCAATGCCTTCATTTTCTAATGCTTCGGCTTCAACATAGAGAATCTTAATTTTGGTATGAGTATGGATACCGGCATGTTTTAAAGATTCTGAGAGTGATTTATATGAATCAGTTAGGTTCATGTATTTGCCCACCATAGCAATCGTTACCGATTCTGTAGGATGCAGCTCTGCATGCACGACCTCTTGCCATTCGCTTAGGTTGGCTTCATTCACATCTAAATGTAATTTTTGAACCACGATCTCGTCTAATCCTTGGCGATGAATTTCCAGAGGGATAGAATAAATTGAATCAACATCCCTTAATGACATAACCGCTTTCTCTTCTACATTGGTAAATAAAGCGATTTTTCGCTTATCTGCTTCTGGTAGTTCACAATTGGAGCGGCAGATCAACATATCGGGCTGAATACCAATTGAGCGCAATTCTTTTACCGAGTGTTGTGTTGGTTTGGTTTTCACTTCGCCGGCTGTTGCTAAGTACGGCAATAAGGTTAGGTGAAGAAATAAGGTGTTGGTACTGCCGAGCTCAATACGGATTTGACGAATGGCTTCTAAAAAAGGTAATGATTCAATATCACCGACCGTGCCACCAATTTCAACTAAAGCGACATCCGCACCTTCGGCGCCATATTTAATGCTGCTTTTAATTTCATCCGTAACATGTGGGATAACCTGTACCGTCCCTCCTAAGTATTCACCACGGCGCTCTTTACGCAATACCTTGGCATATATTTGTCCTGAGGTGAAGTTGTTGCGTTTAGTCATCTTAGAATGAATAAAACGCTCGTAGTGACCTAAATCTAAATCTGTTTCAGCACCATCTTCTGTGACAAATACTTCACCATGTTGGAATGGGCTCATTGTCCCTGGATCAACATTTAAATAAGGATCAAGTTTAAGCATGGTCACATTAAGGCCACGTGATTCCAGAACTGCAGCTAAAGATGCGGCTGCGATTCCCTTACCTAATGAGGAAACAACACCACCGGTGATAAAAATATATTTGGTCATTTGAGCTCCGCCTTGATGAGTGACACGTTTGTGTCGCGACGGGGGAACATTCTAGCAAAATGACTCGCATGTGCAAAGCTGTTTTTAATCAGAAACAACATTTAATCGATAGCGATCATTTTCAATGTCTTTTATACCATTACATTCAAGCATCATGATATCGGTAACTGCTAAGATAGCATGAGTAACCAATGCTGAAACCTTTATTAAACTTGGCTCAGAAATCAAAACTTTTTGAGCTATATCCATCTCTATATGACGATAACTAAATTCAATCTTTCCTTGTAACAAAACAAAACATTTTGGATTGACCTTATCGCTTATCCCCTTATGATAAGTGTTACCGTTTTGACTACCAGCTTTCCGGGTAATAAAAATAAAATCTTCTCGTGATGACAACGAAAAATCATAGGTGTTACCTTTTTCTCCAGCACCAATTAAATGAAGTGGCGCTATAGTTACATCTGACACTCAAATATCCTTATCGATTAAAATGTCCTTCTGGTACTAATTCTTGGATAATATTCATCGCTTCACTCAAGTGACGTAACTCATATTCTTTTTGTAATTGCGATAGTTTTTCATGTAATTGTGCTCCATCAACAGTTCTCGACATAGCTTTAAATATTTTTCTGTGAATAGTTTGTTGCAACTGCTCCGCATCATGAAATAATTCTTCATAAAGCTTTTCCCCCGGGCGCAGCCCAGTATATTCAATTTGGATATCAACCCCTGGGATCTTACCCGACAAGCTGATTAACTGTTCAGCTAAGTAGTTGATTTTTATAGGCTCCCCCATATCTAAAACAAAAATCTCACCACCAGTCCCAAGAATTGATGCTTGTAGAATTAACTGGCAAGCTTCTGGGATGGTCATAAAATAACGAGTAATATCTTTGTGTGTAACCGTTAAAGGACCGCCTTGAGCTAACTGTCGTCTGAAAAGTGGTATCACACTTCCAGCTGAGCCTAAGACATTACCGAAACGAACTGTAATAAAGCTAGTATCTGAGTATTCATTTAAGTTTTGGCAAAAAATTTCAGCAATACGCTTACTTGCTCCCATAACATTAGTAGGATTTACCGCTTTATCCGTAGAAATTAATACGAATTTTTCAACATTATATTTCACTGATGCCTCAGCAACAATTTTAGTTCCCATTATATTATTATTTACAGCGACGAGAGCTTGCTTCTCTAATAGTGGTACGTGCTTGTAAGCAGCAGCATGAAAAACCAT
>JAWUYR010000034.1:0-7280 GCA_034110705.1 Gammaproteobacteria bacterium
TAAGCTTGAGCTTTGACTGACCATATTTAAAATTTCGAGTGCACGTGCCTGATTATTATCGTGAATAGCCAGTTTGGCGGTGAGCAATTGATATTGTACATAAGCGGCGGGTGGCAATTGGCGCATTTTAACTTTATATAATGTTATCCGAGCTTGTTCGGGTTGGTTATAATAGAAATAGGCTGCGCTGGCTTGCAATAAATTGACCTGCTGATCGCTACCTTGGCTGTTATTGGCTAAATCAACATAATAAGAAGCTGGCTGAGTGAATACTTGATGCACTTGGCGGGTTTCATAGGTTTGTTGACTGGCACAGCTAGCTAATAAAGCTGTGACGCTAAGCAATAGAAAGAAACGAAGAATGGGTAGGCAATTTTTCATAAGCTAGCATTGTACAAGAAAGCGGGGCGATGCTAAAGCAAGAATGTGCGATAATGTGTTTTTGTAAGAATAGGTGAGAAAAGTTGATGCAAGGTAAACTTTATATAGTGGCAACGCCGATTGGTAATTTAGCGGACATGACAATGCGAGCTATTGATATATTGCAACAAGTGGACTTGATCGCCGCCGAAGATACTCGCCATACCGGGCCATTATTGAAGCATTTTAAAATCAGCACGCATTGCATTGCTTATCATGATCACAATGAGAAAGAACAAACTGCGTTGCTAATTGAGAAATTGAAAGCAGGGCAATCGATAGCGTTAGTAAGCGATGCAGGCACACCATTGATTAGTGACCCTGGTTATAGTCTGGTACATACGGCGATTGAAAATCACATTTCTGTGGTGCCAGTGCCGGGTAGTTGCGCTTTTGTGACAGCATTAGCCGCTTCTGGTTTACCGACCGACCGATTTTATTTTGCTGGATTCTTAGTTTCCAAAGCCACCGCACGAGTTAAGCAGTTGCAAGAAATGAGTGGGATGACGTGTACGTTGATATTTTATGAGTCGAAACATCGTATCATTGATTCATTGCAAAGCATGGCAGATGTTTTTGGTAGCGAGCGTTACTGTGTTATTGGCCGTGAATTAACGAAGAAATTTGAATCATTTTACTATGGGCCTTTAGTCGATATTATTCAAACTTTGCAGAAGAGTTCAGAATCATTAAAAGGAGAGTTTGTTGTTCTCATTCAAGGTAAAAATAAAATTGAAGCTGATGATGTCTTACCAGAAGCACGACGCATTTTCACTATTTTAAATGCCGACTTGCCTCCAAAGCAAGCGGCTAAATTAGCGGCTGAAATTACCGGCGAAAAGAAAAATAAATTATATAAAGCCAGCCTGTAGTGTTTCTTCACCTCTAATCTAAGAGAGAAAGCCGGAGAAAGGATAACAAAGTCCTATTGTAACGAACTTGTTACAATATCGGGGTGATGCTTTATCGTCAGGTTACATTTTTTATATAGGCTTCTCCTTATTCTAAAGGAGGACAATAATGAAAAAAATCATCTTAACCAGTTTTAGTACGGTATTATTAATCACATTAGCGAGCACAAGCTTTGCAGGTTCACGACATTGGCGCCGTCATTATGGTCGGCGTGGGCATCACTCGCGTGTTTATGTGAGCCATGTTTATTATCCCAGAACTTACTTTTACATAGCGCCGAATTCTTCCACAACTTATGCAAGCGATGTTTATGTGAATCCAGGCCCTGTTTATGTACCAAATATTAATCCGATTGGTCCTTATGTTGGTATCAATATAGGTGCTGGTTTTGTTGATGATGCATCTTTAGGTGCTGATGTGTCTCCTGGCGGTGAGTCCGGTTTTGCATATGGGATTGATGTCGGTGCTAACTTATCCCAAAACCTTGCCATTGAAGGTGGCGTTATGCGATTGCCGAATGTGGTTAAGAGCAATAATAATGGGACGGATAAAACCATTGCAGCTAACAATTATTATATGGATTTAGCGTTAAAAGCTAGCGTCTTACTGAGTAATAGTTCAAGCATATTTGTTAAAGTGGGGGTTGCTAATGCTGGGACAGAATTAGTGAAAAATAATCAGAATAAAGCCATTAGTCACGGTGTACCATTATTCGTTGTCGGTTTTCAAATTCAAGCGACTCCCACATTAGGGCTGTTAGTGCAATATACCTGGACCACAAAGGCAGGAGACCATTTTGGATCAGGTGTGCCTGCGATGAGTGCACTAAGTTTTGGGGTTGTGGGCAATGTGTGATTTTATGGTACACTCGCGCCTCAAGTTAGCCAAGCAATCGCTGGGATGTTCGCATCCTGGAGGAAAGTCCGGGCTCCATAGGGTAGAGTGCCAGGTAACACCTGGGCAGTGTGAACTGCCGGCCAGTACAACAGAGAGTAGCCCGCCTTTTTGCGAAAAGGTAAGGGTGAACGGGTGCGGTAAGAGCGCACCGGGGTGTGGGTAACAGCAGCGGCATGGTAAACCCCACTCGGAGCAAGACCAAATAGGATCTCATTATTCGCGACCCGCGATGAGGTCGGGTAGGTCGCTTAAGCTGAACGGTGACGTTTATGCTAGATGAATGATTGCTCAAGACAAAACCCGGCTTATCGGCTAACTTGTCCTTTTTTTAAATCGAACACGTTTCATATTCAACATTATTACAATATAGATAACTATATTATTTATGCTTCGTAAGATAATTCACCACATCAGTTCTCTTTAATGGATTTGTCCGTTAAGTATTGATATTATTCACTCTGCACTTATTTTAAGGATCTCACTCTACATGCAAAAAGCCGTCATTATTATTCCTACTTATAACGAGCAAGACGTGATTGCTCAGACGATTTTGGCTGTGTTTAAAGCCTGTGAATCTGTGGCAGAGTATCAGGTTGAGATATTAGTCTTTGATAGTAGCTCTACCGATAACACGGGTTCGATTGTGCAAGGTTTGCAATCGCAATTTCCATTGATACATTTAGTGACCGAACCGAGTAAGCAAGGTTTAGGACATGCTTATATGCAGGCGATGAAATATGCGGTGGAAACTCTACGTGCTGACGTGGTGTTTGAGTTTGATGCTGATGGTTCACATAAACCGGAATATTTACCGAAGATGCTGCAAGAGCTGCATAATGGTGCCGATGTTGTTGTGGGTAGTCGCTATGTTAAAGGTGGTAGTATTCCAGCTAACTGGGGATTACACCGCAAATTTTTATCTATTGTGGGGAATTGGATCTCTCGTATTTTTTTATCGCCACGTCATAAAGATTGGACCAGTGGTTTTCGTGGCACCAAGACTGATGCATTGCAGCAAGTAGCCTACACCGAATTAGCATCCAAAGGTTATGCTTATAAACTACATTTATTTTGGCTGCTGCATAAAAATAAAGCGAAGATTGTTGAGTATCCTATTGCCTTTATTGATAGAGAAATAGGTTATAGCAAGCTACCGAAAAACAATATGATTGAATCACTTAAGCTAGTGATATGGTTACGTCTACAAGCGATGCACTATTTTATCAAAATGTCTTTAGTTGGTGGTGTTGGGATGGTGCTGCAATTGGTGCTGTTTAATATTATTCGCCATTTTATGCCACCACAATATGCTAACAGTATTGCTGTGGAAATAGCTATTATTTCTAATTTCTTATTAAATAATGCTTATTCATTTAAAGATAAAAAGCTGTCACGTAGTGAATATGGCGTGCGGGGCTTATTTAAAAAAGCTGTTAATTTTAATGTTATTTCTTTGGTCTCTTTGTTAATTCAATTTGTGGTTATGACGATTGGTGTTGATTTATTAGGCCGTGGATTTTGGGTGGAAAATGGGTTTCTTATTATTGGTGTTGGTATTGCTTCAATTAACAATTATTTCACTTATTCTCGCTTTATTTGGAAAAATAAAAAGTAGTTGTTTTTCATTCCTACATTTCTAGTTTTTTTCTTTTGATGGCAAGCATTAGTGAGGTCTATTAGTAAAAGCTATCGCCTCCATTAATAAATAGTAATTCCACTTTCGTCAGCTTCGACTATACTGCCTACCATTGTTTATTAAATCGATTAAGTAGGAGAAAACTGTGAGCGAAAAATTAACCACTTTAACTGGGGCCCCGGTAACGGATAATCAAAATTCAAAAAGTGCCGGCAAGCGAGGACCTTTACTCTTAGAGGATTTTTACTTACTTGAAAAACTAGCGACTTTTGCTCGCGAGCGTATTCCAGAGCGTGTTGTGCATGCTAAAGGTGCAGGTGCTTATGGTAGCTTTACAGTGACTCATGATGTTAGCCAATATACTAAAGCGGCCATGTTTTCTGAAGTGGGTAAACAAACAGATTTATTCTTACGTTTTTCTACAGTTGGTGGTGAAAAAGGTTCGGCTGATACAGTGCGTGACCCTCGTGGTTTTGCCGTTAAATTTTATACTGAAGAAGGTAACTGGGATTTAGTGGGTAATAATACACCGGTGTTTTTCATTCGTGACCCAATGAAGTTTCCAGACTTTATTCACACGCAAAAGAAAAATCCACAAACCAATTTGCCAGATCCAGTGGCAATATGGGATTACTGGTCATTATCTCCTGAAGCTATGCATCAAATAACGATACTCTTTAGTGATCGTGGTATTCCCGCTGATTACCGCCATATGAATGGTTATGGTAGTCATACATTTAGCATGATTAATGCTGATAATGAGAGAGTTTGGGTTAAGTTTGACATTAAAACTGAACAAGGCATTCAAAACTTAACCAGTGAACAAGCGGCAATAGTGGCAGGTGAGAATCCAGACTATGCGACGCATGATTTATTTCACGCGATTGAGAAAAATGATTTTCCACAATGGAAAGTTTATATTCAAGTTATGACAGAAGCACAAGCGGAACAAGTGGATTATAATCCGTTTGATTTAACAAAAGTATGGCCACATGCGGACTTTCCTTTAATTGAAGCTGGTATTCTAGAGTTAAATCGTAACCCAGAAAATTATTTTGCCGAAGTAGAGCAAGCGGCATTTAGCCCAGCTAGCATTGTACCTGGTATTGGTTTCTCGCCAGATAAAGTGTTACAAGGTCGTTTATTTTCTTACTCTGATGCACAGCGTTATCGTTTAGGTGTGAATCACCATAATATCGATGTCAACGCACCTAAATGCCCAATGCATCATTATAATCGTGATGGTGCTATGCGCACAGGCGACAATAATGGCGCTAAAGTTAATTATGAACCCAATCGTTTTTCTGGCAGACAGCAAGAGAAATCACAAGAGCCTGATTTAGCACTAGCGGGTGACGCAGGGCGTTTTGATCATCGTGATGATAATGATGATTATTCGCAAGCGGGCAATTTATACCGCATCTTGCCTGAAGATGAAAAACAACGTTTAGTTGGTAACATTGTGGGGGCCATGCAATCTATCCCGAAAGAGATCCAATTAAAACAAATTGAACATTTTAAACAAGCCGATGTTGACTACGGTCAACGGATAGCAAAGGGCTTGGGATTGTAACCAAAAATAGCACTAACAAATCTCTCTTACGCTTTGATTTTCCTTTCATATCGTAGGAGAGTACTAATTTAAATATTATTAGTAGAATTGACGTTTATTTTACTAATAGTTCGATATTTTATGGCTGTCGGCTTGACAGTCACCTCAAAAAACACCTATAGTGAATAATAGTGGTGAAAAGTGGATCTTTATGGCATTTTCACCGCCTCTCTACTGTAGGTGACAATAATGTTTCGCGGATTAACTGCCTTAAATTTAGATACTAAGGGCCGGCTGGCTATTCCCACCCGATATCGCGAGCAATTACAAAACTTATCGGCTGGTCGTTTAATCGTGACTATCGATACTGAGCAATGTTGTTTACTGCTATATCCTTTCAATGAGTGGCAAGTTATCGAAGCCAAATTAGCTGAATTACCTAGTTTCAATGCGGTTGCACGGCGTGTGCAGCGGCTGCTTATCGGGCATGCAACAGAGCTGGAGCTTGATGTTAATGGGCGTTTTTTATTACCTGCAGTGTTGCGAGATTATGCCAAATTGCAGAAAAAAGTGATGTTGGTCGGGCAAGCGAATAAATTTGAGATCTGGAGTGACAAACTATGGCAGAAAGGGCGTGATGCTTGGTTGTCCGAGTTTTTGGTCGATGGGGATGTATTGCCTCTTGAGCTAGAGCAGTTGAGCTTGTAGAGATTGGTGTAGGTCATTTCCACAGTGAATTAATTAGGAGAGTACAACAACGATGCATGAGTCGGTGTTACTTAAAGAATCAGTTGAGGCCTTAGCTATCAAGCCAAGTGGACTTTATATAGATGCAACTTTTGGCCGCGGTGGTCATAGCCAACATATCTTGCAACACTTAGGCCCAAAAGGGCGGTTAATTGCGATTGATAAAGATAGCGCTGCTATAGAAGCCGCGGCTGAAAAATTTAAGAATGATGCCCGCTTTAGCATAGTACAAGCATCGTTCGCTGATATTGAAACATTATGTCAGCATGAAAATATCCTGAATCAAGTTGACGGTGTTTTATTTGATTTAGGGGTTTCATCACCACAACTTGATGAGGCCGAAAGAGGGTTTAGTTTTATGCACGATGGACCATTAGATATGCGCATGGATCAGCGACAAACATTAACGGCAGAACAGTGGATTAATAGTGCCAGTGAGCAAGAGATTGCAGATGTTATTTATCAATATGGTGAAGAACGTTATAGCAGGCGCTTGGCAAAAGTGATTGTGCTTGAGCGTAAAGAAAAACCTATCACACGTACCGGCCATTTAGCAGAACTTATAAAAACGGCACACCCTAAATGGGAAAAACATAAGCATCCAGCGACACGTAGTTTCCAAGCGATCCGTATTTTTATTAATCGCGAGCTCGATGATTTAAAAACGGCTTTACTGGGTTCGGTGAATGTTTTAAAAACCGGTGGTCGTTTGGTCGTGATTAGTTTTCATTCTTTAGAAGATAGAATTGTAAAACAATTTATTCAGCGTGAGGCTAAAGGCGAAACGTTACCACGTGGTTTACCAATACGTAATATTGAACAACATTTGCGTTTGAAACGTTTAAGCAAAGCCATTAAGCCGAGTAAAGAAGAAGTTGAACGCAACGTACGGAGTCGTAGCTCAGTGTTACGCATTGCCGAAAAGATTTCAGGAGAGTGAGATGAACACAGCCGCAAAAGCAATAGCCGAACAAGGCATCGAAGTAGGTAGCTTATTAGGTGGGTTAATATCTCGTCGACATTTCTATGTGATTTTTTTAGCTTTCACTGTTTTTTTCACCGGCTTTGGCGTCGTGTTTATGAATAACAAGCAACGTGAACTTTTAATTCAAAGCC
>JAWUYR010000035.1:0-21419 GCA_034110705.1 Gammaproteobacteria bacterium
ACCGAGCTTGAGCTTAGCGCTAGCTTCAGTGCTTCAGCTTTATATTCTGCCGTATATTTTCTTGCGTTTTTTGACATATGTCACCTCTTTGTTTTTCATAGTTTAACAAATTGGTGTCCACTTTTATGGGGGAAGATTAAAACATAATTAAAACCGAGAAAAGAATAATTAAAATCTATGAGGAATCATATTCTCAAAGATGTTTTATTCTACATGGTAGTCAAAAATGGGACAGTCTAAAATCGAGTCTTAGAGAGCTGGAGATTACTAATTTAAGCTTAATCATGTTTCCTTGACATGGCATGTTAGCTCATTATAAATGATAGCCATTATTTATTTTACGTTGTACCTAACGCTTGTATTTAATAGTTTGCTATACTCGCTTGTTCGATCATAAGCCGAGGGCAGCATGGACAATATTACTATTCAGGGGGCGCGTACTCATAACTTAAAGAATATAGACGTGATATTGCCACGCGATAAACTTATTGTGGTGACTGGCTTGTCTGGCTCTGGTAAGTCCTCGTTTGCTTTTGATACTTTATATGCCGAAGGGCAGCGACGTTATGTCGAATCATTATCTTCTTATGCTCGCCAGTTTTTGTCAATGATGGAAAAACCTGAGGTTGATCATATTGAAGGCTTGTCGCCGGCGATCTCAATTCAACAAAAATCAACTTCACATAATCCACGTTCTACCGTGGGCACTACGACAGAAATTTACGATTATTTACGCTTATTATACGCTCGAGTCGGTGACCCTAAGTGCCCGGAGCATGGCACTACCTTGCAAGCCCAAACCGTTAGCCAAATGGTTGATGCGGTCATGAAGCTTGATGATGAAATCCGTATTATGATCCTCGCACCAATCGTGCAAAATCGTAAAGGTGAATACGTTAAGGTATTAGATGATTTAGCCCGCCAAGGTTTCTTGCGTGCCCGTATTGATGGTGAGGTAGTGGAGCTTGATAATCCACCGACGTTAGACTTACGTAAAAAACACACTATAGAAGTGGTGGTGGATCGTCTTCGTGTTCGTGAAGATATTCGTAATCGTTTAGCCGAGTCGTTTGATACAGCATTACAACTAACCGATGGTTTGGTTAGTGTTGGCTTAATGGATAAGCCGGAGCAAACACCACAAATATTTTCGGCTAAGTTTGCTTGTCCAGAGTGTGGCTATAGCATAACGGAATTAGAGCCGCGTTTATTTTCCTTTAATAGCCCAACAGGTGCTTGCCCTACTTGTGATGGTTTAGGCATGGAACAGTTTTTTGATCCTGAACGCGTGATTCATAACCCTGAGTTACCTCTGCAAGGTGGTGCAATTCGTGGTTGGGACAAGCGTACACTTTATTATTTTTCAATGCTTAAATCATTAGCCAAACATTATGGTTTTTCCGTTACTGCTCCATGGCAAGAATTAGATGAAGACATGCAAGTGATTGTTTTATATGGTAGTGGTGAAGAAGAAGTTGAGTTTCGCTATGTGAGTGAACGTGGTCGTGAGTTCCGTCGTACGCATGCATTTGAAGGTGTGATCCCTAATATGCAGCGTCGTTATCACGAAACGGATTCGAACATGGTACGCGAAGAATTAGCTAAATATATGATCAAGCGTGCTTGTGAAACTTGTAAAGGCTCACGCTTAAAAACCGAGGCGCGTAATGTTTTTATTAAAAACAAAGCTATCCAAGAAATTAGTATTCTACCCGTAGAAGATGCGTATGAGTTTTTCCAAAAACTAAAACTCACTGGTCAAAAAGGTGAAATTGCAGAGAAAATTTTGAAAGAAATTATCGACCGCCTAGGCTTTCTTGTGAATGTTGGTTTAAATTATTTATCACTAAGTCGAAGTGCCGACACGTTATCGGGCGGTGAAGCTCAGCGTATTCGGTTGGCTAGCCAGATTGGCTCTGGCTTGGTTGGGGTGATGTATATTTTAGATGAACCGTCGATTGGTTTGCATCAACGCGATAATGATCGCTTATTAAAAACCTTAATTCACTTACGTGATTTGGGCAATACTGTGATTGTGGTCGAGCATGATGAAGATGCTATCCGTATGGCCGATCAAATTCTCGACATCGGTCCCTATGCTGGTGTACATGGTGGTGAAGTGGTGGCGCAAGGTTCGCTAGAAGATATAAAGAATGCCAAGCGTTCACTTACTGGTGATTATTTGTCCGGCAGACGTAAAATAGAAGTGCCGAAAGAGCGTAATGTCGCTGATATAACACGCATGCTACGCATTAAAGGTTCGACAGGCAATAACTTACAAAATATTAGCGTTGATATTCCCGTTGGCTTAATGACCTGTGTTACAGGCGTGTCTGGCTCTGGTAAATCGACTTTAATTAACAATACGCTTTATCCGCATGCCGCAGCAGAATTAAATCGCGCACAATTGCGCGGCCATGCCGAATGTAAAGGCATCACAGGCCTTGGTCATTTCGACAAAGTGGTTGATATTGATCAAAGTCCTATTGGCCGAACACCACGTTCCAATGCGGCAACTTATACTGGTATGTTTACGGGTATTCGTGAATTATTTGCCGGAACACAAGAGGCTCGTGCACGAGGTTATAAAGTAGGGCGCTTTAGTTTCAATGTTAAAGGGGGCCGTTGTGAAGCCTGCCAGGGTGATGGCTTAATCCGTGTTGAAATGCATTTCTTAGCCGATGTATTTGTTGAGTGCGAAGTGTGTAAAAGCAAGCGTTATAACCGCGAAACTTTAGAAGTAAAATACAAAGGTAAAAATATTCACGAAGTATTAGAGATGACGGTTGAAGATGCTTTAGAGTTTTTCACTGCTATCCCTGCGATTCACCGAAAATTACAAACTTTAATTGATGTTGGTTTAACCTATATTAAGTTGGGCCAAAGTGCGACAACTTTATCAGGTGGTGAAGCACAGCGTATTAAACTCGCTAAAGAATTGTCGAAACGTGATACAGGTAATACACTTTATATTCTTGATGAGCCAACAACAGGTTTACATTTTTATGATATTGAACAATTATTATCTGTTCTGCATCGCTTACGTGATCGTGGTAATACAATAGTGGTTATTGAACACAACTTAGATGTCGTTAAAACTGCCGATTGGATCATCGATTTGGGGCCAGAAGGTGGGAATAAAGGGGGTACAATTGTAGCTGTTGGTACACCGGAAGATGTTGCCGAAGTAAAGCTGTCATATACAGGACATTTTCTGAAAAAATTATTAGAGCAGTAGGAAAATAATAGTTAAATAGGCAGAAGCATTGACTAATTTCTTATTATTTTTTATCCTAGTTATCTTTACAAATAAAGAGTGACGATGAAAACCGTAGATATTTTACAACACCCAGACAAACGCTTAAAACGCATTGCTAAAAAAGTTGATGATTTTGGTGCTGATTTTCAAGCCTATGTCGATACTATGTTTAATACACATTATAGTGCTGAAAACTGTGCTGCCTTAGCGGCAACACAGGTAGATCTTGAGCCTGCTTATCATGTAACCGTTATCGATTTTTCTCCAAAGCATGATCAGCCATTATGTATCGTCAATGGTCATATCATTGAGCGCGAAGGTGAGCAGAATGAAGAAGAAGGCTGTATGTCTGTTGGTTGTGATGAAGATATTTATATTCATGGCCGAGTGAAGCGCGCTATGAGGATTAAGTTGCAAGCGCAAGATCGTTATGGTGAATCGTTTGAAATGGAGGCGGATGGTTATATGGCTAAGTGTATTCAGCATGAGCTTGACCACCTTGAGGGTAAAATATTCCTTGATCATTTGTCGAACTTGAAACGTAAAATGTTAGAGAAGAAACTCAATAAAGAGCGTCGTCGCCAAGACTAAGCACGTTCATTTATGTTATTCTTGCTTCATGAGCACACCGTTTCCCACAGAGCTTAAAGCGCAATTTACTTTACCCGGCCCAATCGGTGATTTAGAGCTTGCTACGACTTTCCCTAAAGAGAATACTAACGGTAAGGTGATCGTTATTTGCCACCCACATCCACTTTATGGTGGCAGTATGGATAATAAAGTTATCACTACATTGATGCGTAGCTTTAATCAACTTGGCTTTAAAACGGTACGTTTTAATTTTCGTGGTGTTGGTCAAAGCATAGGTGAGCATGATAAAGGTCTTGGTGAAGCAAATGACTTAGTGGCGATTATAGACTGGCTTGCCGAAGCGCTACCGGACGATCATATTTGGTTAGCGGGCTTTTCTTTTGGTGCCTATGTCGCCTATCGAGTTGCCGGTTTGGCTGCAATGAAACGTGTTGTACAACAATTAATTTTAGTCGCTCCACCTGTTTTTTATCCTGAGTTTTCACAGTTGCCACAGCCTGGTATTCCAAGCTTAGTGTTGCAAGGTGAGGCAGATGAAGTGGTTGAGCCAGAGCTGGTGTTTCAATGGGCAGCCAAGAAACAAAAACCCATTAAAGTGCAGCGTTTTCCTGAAACCAGCCATTTCTTTCATGGTAAGCTAATCAACCTTAAAAACGTGTTAGTGCAGGAATTTTCATGAGCTTATCGCTCAAAGAACAATATAAACAAGACTTGCTTGCGCCGGATTTTGTAGCCGATACGATGCAAGAGCACGCTATTGATTACTTGGATAATTTACAACAACAGTTAATAGCGTTTACCGAAAAGCAAACAAGTTGGCGTAAACGTCTAAGCAAACGAAAAATGATTCTTGGGCTTTATATGTGGGGTGGTCTCGGCACCGGTAAGAGTTACTTAATGAATACTTTTTTTCATAGCTTACCCTTCGAGCAAAAAATCCGTCTACATTTTCATGAATTCATGCACAAAGTCTATGAGCAATTAAAAGAAGTGCAAGGTAAAAAAGATCCATTAAAATTAATTGCAAAGCAGTGGGCTAGCCAAGCTTATGTGATTTGTTTCGATGAATTTTTTGTCAAAGATATTGGTGACGCAATGTTGTTAGGTAACTTATTAACGGCACTTTTTGAGCAAGGAGTGTGTTTAGTCGCGACTTCGAATGTAGAGCCGAGTAACTTGTATAAAAATGGTTTGCAACGCAGCCGATTTTTACCTGCCATAAAAGCCCTTATTCAACATGTGACAGTGTTAAAGGTCGATAGTGATATTGACTATCGAGTACAGCATGTGAAGCTGGCGGATGTATTCTTTAGTCCAGCTGATGAATACGCCCAGCAAATGATGATGCAAAGCTTCCATTATTATGCCCGCGAAGATATGGCGAGTCAGGAGCCTATCTTAGTTAATAAACGAAGGCTTGAAACTATTCGTCATGATCCAGGCGCGATATGGTTTGATTTTAGCCAGCTCTGCGAAACGGCGCGAAGTAGCGATGATTATCTACAAATAGCACAACAATACCCGATTATTCTGTTGAGTAATGTTCCGCAAATGGGTGACCGACAAAATAATGCGCTGGTACGTTTTTTAAACTTAATTGATATTTTATATGATCAGCATGTCATGTTGGTTATGTCGCTGGCAGAAAGCATTGATCAGTTATACCAAGGCGAAGGGCGGGCTCTTGAATTTAAGCGTACCATCAGCCGCCTGCAAGAAATGCAGAGCCAACAATACTTAGACGAGTGTGAATTACAATGAATCATGAAATCACTTTAACTTTACCCTATACCAATCTTAAAGCTTTGACTTGGGGTGACCCGACTAAGCCAACGATTTTGGCGTTGCATGTTTGGTTAGATAATGCGGCCAGCTACACTCATTTAGCGCCATTATTAACCGATTATTATGTAGTGGCTGTCGATATGATTGTTCATGGTCATTCTGAACATATTCCCGACGGACAGCATCTGCACTTGGCGGATACGGTAGAACTTATTATACAAATTTTAAAGGTGTTGAACTTAGAAAAAGTCATTTTAATGGGGCATTCACTCGGCGGTGTTATTGCTAGCTTAGTTGCTTCGTCTTTTCCTGAAAAAGTCAGTACATTGATTATGCTTGACGCTATAGGCCCCATGTCAGAAGAAAGCATTGAATGTCCAGGCCGTTTGCGTGATGCCGTTACCGCTTTTAACGCAGCTGAAAAACATCAGGCAAAAGTATATAAGAATAAGGATTTAATGGTTAATTTACGCTGTAAGTTAAATAGCGTGTCGGCAGAATTAATGTTGCCGTTAGTTGAGCGTGCTGTGCGTAAAACAGAGCATGGTTACAGTTGGCGATTTGATCGTAAGCTTTCCTTGCCATCGTTAACGTATTTTACAGAAGAACAAGTCTTAGCGTATTTGATCGCTATTGAGGCGCCAACCTTAATTGTTGAAGCCACAGATGGCATATTACAGAAAAATGATTTACTGATTAAGCGTAAAGCCGTGTTTCAAGATCTGACTGTAGTGGTAACGCCTGGGGCACATCACGTGCATATGTCACATGCTGCTGTGGTAGCTGAGATTGTTTTAGATTATCTATGGCGAGAGGGATGAGTGTAATCAATATTTTTTCTTAGGGAAAAAACGATTAATCATCCGATTCACATAGGTTATAAACTTATCTGGATCTTGCATATGAAATGCATGTGCTTGGTCATAAAGATCAATAAAACGACAAGTCTTAATATGTGCCGCTAATACTTGACCTTCATACATAGGTGTTAATAAATCTTCACGCAACGATAGCACCCAAGTTGGTACTGTAATATTATGCAATAAATCACGCGTATCATGGGTTGCACATGCGGCTAATTGGCTTGCATAACCTTCTATCGAGATTAAATTTGGAGCATTAACCATAAGCTCCAATGTGCTCTCAATCATTTTCTCATTGGTAAAAAACGTGTGATTAAATATCCATGGCAAAACAGTTTGTCGGTAAATCTCTTTTAGGTCGAGGTTATCCTGGCGCAAACGTAAACGTTCTGTGAGCATAAACATGCAGAGAGGATTAAATTTAGCTGATGTGGCGTATAGCATCATACGAATAATGCGCTCGCTGTGTTTAATCGCGATTTGTTGTGCAATAGCGCCGCCCATTGAGTGGCCAACAAGATAAAATTGTTCAATATTAAGTGCGTCTAATAACGCTAGCGTATCATCTGCCATCTGGGCAATTGAATAAGGCCCCTTCGGTACTTCACTTTTTCCAACGCCACGGTTGTCAAAAATAATTACTTGGTGATCTTTGCTAAGTTTATTGAGTACTGGCAGCCAAGTTGTGTGGCTAGCACTTAATCCAGAAATTAGTACTAGTGGCTTACCTGTACCATGAATTTCGTAATATAAGTCGATGTCGTTGATTTTACAAATTGGCATGCGCTTTCCTTAGAGTAGGAGATTTATGATAGTCGCTTAGCGAGAAATAGTCGAGGAAATCTTAAATTCGAGGTATTAAAAAAGGAGTCCGAAGACTCCTTCTCAGCAAAAGATTAGGCTTACACCATATCTTTAAGAGCTTTTAACGGACGTACTTTAACAACGTTACGAGCAGGTTTTGCTTTAAACACTGTAGGTTCGCCAGTGAAAGGGTTGATACCTTTACGTGCTTTAGTAGCAGGTTTGCGGTTTACAACACATTTTGAAAGACCTGGGAAAGTAAATGCTGCTACTTTCTTAGATTTTAAATGTGCGCCGACTAAACCAGTTAAAGCTTCATAAACAGCGACAGTTTCTTTTTTAGAAATGCCAGCTTGCTCAGCTAAATAAGTCATTACTTGTGATTTTGTGTAAGCTTTAGACACAGTTTTTACTGCGGCTGGTTTTTTCACTGCAACTACTTTCTTAGCAACTGCTTTCTTAACCACTTTTTTAGCGACTTTCTTAACAGCTTTGCTTTTCACAGCTGTTTTTTTCACTGCTTTTTTAACAACTTTGCGCTTTGCAGGTGTTGTTTTCTTAACAGCAGTTTTACGTTTAGTTGCCTTTTTTTTCACTGGCATGATACTCTCCTTAAAGTTAAAATTAACGGTAGTTAACCACAAAGCAACTCTAGCATAAAATAAAAAAATTGCGAAATTTTTTTAACGGAAAAGACTTTATTTAAGTGATTTTAGTGATTATAAGCTCTTCAAAAACCACTTCCCCCCTTTTTTTAGGATATAATGTCGTTCTTAAGCCTTTTCAGTCGGAGATAGATAACAAGATGCAAGCGGAAAACAGTAATCAATTAATTACCAATGTGATGAGTGAATATGTCACTGAGCAACGTCGAAAACGTCGTTGGACCATATTTTTTAAACTAACAACTTTAGCCATAATTATTCTGATCGTCATCAGTTTTTTTAGTAGCGGTCATGCGGGAAAAGAACTACGCGAAAAACCACATACGGCTGTGATTAAATTAAATGGTGTCCTCATGGCAGGTGCGCCATTCGATGCTGATAGAACGGTTGGTGCAATAGAGCAAGCTTATAAATATAAAGGTACTAAAGGCATTATTCTTAGAATTAATAGCCCGGGTGGTAGTCCCGTGCAGGCAGATTATATTTACAATGCCATCATGCGTCTTCGTAAAGAGCATCCTAAAGTCCCTATTTATAGTGTTTGTAGTGATATTTGTGCTTCCGGTGCTTACTTCGTTGCTTCTGCGACACAAAAAATCTACGCTAACCCAGCAAGCTTAGTGGGTTCGATTGGTGTGATTATGGAAGGTTTTGGTTTCACAGGGACAATGCAAAAACTTGGTGTTAGTCGCAGGGTTACTATTGCTGGTAAATATAAAGACTTTATGGACCCATTTTCGAAACAATCTTCCATGGATAAACGTTTCGCACAAAGCATGGTGGACAATATTCATCAGCAATTTATTGATGCGGTTGAGAAAGGTCGTGGTAAGCGTTTACATAAAACGGATGATATTTTCAGCGGTATGGCTTGGACAGGACAGCAAGCGATGAAACTTGGATTGATCGATGGTTACGGCAGTACTGGTGATGTCGCACGCGATGTATTGAAAGAGAAAAAAATGTTAGATTACACCATTAAGCCAAACCCATTTCAGCTGTTTGCGAATAAAGTGGGTGCTTCGTTCGCAAACGTGGTGTTGAGTAAATTTACGAGTCAAGTTCAAGCTTAATATAGAAACATGTCATCCCGAATTTTGTGCAAACAATTTTCGGGGGCTTAGTTTGAATAACGTTGAATTAGAAATAATAAACTGGAAAAAAAATGTACTTCAAAAAACATATTTTCTTTTGTGCCAACCAAAAAGAAAACGGCAACAAGTGTTGTGCCGAAGCTGATGCCACTGCCATGCTTGCATATGCTAAAAAACGCTGTAAAGAAGATGGCTTAACCGCGGAGAACAATGTGCGAGTTAGCAAAGCGGTTTGCTTAGGTCGCTGTGCTAAAGGGCCTTGCGTAGTAATTTATCCAGAGGGAAGGTGGTACACTTATCAAAACCAGCAAGATATCGATGAGTTAATCGATAGCGAATTTCTGGATAACGAACCAGTTCCACGCTTAGCGATTACGGACAATGAAGAGTAATCCAACGATATTACATATTTCAACTGCACCAACGTGGCGTGGTGGTGAGCAACAGTTAGCATATCTGTTAACAGAATTAAAAAACAAAGCGATTAATAATATTGTTATTTGCCCTGTTAATTCTCCGATGATGAAATTTTGCCAGGAAAATAATATCGAGTTCTTTTCTTATGTACGTAAAGGTGCGCTAAGTTTTAAGGCTGCGAAGATTATTAAGGATTTGAGTTGCCGAGTTGATGTTATGCATGCTCATGATGCTCATGCCCATAGCTTGGCTTATTTGAGTTCTATATTATATAGTGTCGCTACGCCATTGGTGATTCACCGTCGCGTTATTTTTCCGATTAAAAATAAATTTTTTACTCGCAAAAAATACGCTATGCAAAATTTAGCAAAGGTGATCTCTATCTCGAAAGAGGTTCAAACAATTTGCCGTACCTATGGCGTTGCCAAAGAAAAGCTAGCTTTAATTCACAGTGCTATCGATGCTAATAAATTTAGTCGTGAGTCACAAAATAAATTGCGTACTGAGTATCATGTTCCTACAGATGATCTACTTATCAGCTATGTTGCTGCCTTAACGTCAGAAAAAGATCAAACCACTTTTATCAAAACGGCACAGCAATTACTGGTTGATAAGCTCGAGGCCACTTTCTTTTTGATTGGAGCAGGACGCGACCAAGAACAACTCGAAAGTTTAATAGCAGAATTGGGTTTGCAAGCTAAAATCATCATTACTGGTTTTCGGAATGATATTCCTGATATTTTGCCAGAGTTGGATCTTTTCTTGTTTACCTCAACCAAAGAAGGTTTAGGTACCTCGGTTCTGGATGCTTTTGCTAGTGGTGTACCTGTGGTTGCTACAGATTCTGGTGGCATTCGTGATATTATTCATCATGATAAAACGGGGTTAATGACAGCCGTCGGTGATGTTCTTGCTTTAGTGCAGCAAGTTAAGCGGGTTGTGAATGACCCCGAATTACGAAAACGTTTAATTGAAAATAGCCAAGAGTTATTGCAACAATTTAATAGCAACACCATGGCAACGAAGACTTTAGCTTTATATAAAGAGATACTAGATGACAATACAAACTCAGACTAAAAGGACTCTATCCGTCGCTTTAATCGCTTTTAATGAAGCGGACAATATCGCACGCACCTTAGAAAGCATTAAAGACCTGGCTGATGAAATCATTGTAGTCGATTCAAACTCTACTGATAACACCTGTGAAATTGCTCGTCAATTTGGGGCTAAAGTGATTGTACAACCATGGCTTGGTTTCGTGCAGCAAAAACAATTTTTATTTGAGCAATGTAGCCAAGATTTTATTTTGAATTTAGATTGTGACGAAGTTGTGCCAGCAAAACTGCATGCAGAAATCACACAGATTTTACAAGCTCCTCAGTTTGACGGTTATAAAATTAATCGTAAGAGTGTCTACTTAGGCAAAGTAATGAATTACGCTTGGCAGCCAGATTCTGTGCTGCGGCTAGTTAAGCGCAGTGCTGTGCCAACCTGGCATGGAAAATATGTGCACGAGAGTTTGCACATAAAGGGTAATGTCACTAATGCTAAATACTTTATGCTGCATTACTCTTATAAGAGCGTTGCCGATCATATTTTACGCTCAGTGAAATACGCAGAGCTATCTGCCAAAGAAAGCACCGAACGTGGCAAAAAGAGTAGCTTATTCAAAGTATTCAGTCATGCGTTATCCGCTTTTTGGCGAACCATGGTCGCCCGACGAAGCTATAAAGATGGTTATCGAGGTATTTTAGTGGTTATGGTGACCACACTTTACGTCGCGATGAAATACATTTTTCTTTATGCGAACCAGCACAAAGCAGATGGTCACGATCATCCGGCGGATTAACACACTTATTGTTGTATCAATGCCGCCCAAGCACATTGTCTTCCTTTTAACCATAAAATCACTTGTATCTTGCGGTTTACTTAGGTAAAATTCACGCTCTTTTCGGTTGGCCTCGGGTCAGGCGACACATATTAATGGGAATGAAGACAATGAGTTTAACAACAAGTACTCAAAGCGCTAAGTCAGAAACGGTAAAACGTGATTGGTATATTATTGATGCCACAGACAAAGTTTTAGGCCGCCTAGCAACAGAAATTGCTCGTCGCTTACGTGGTAAACATAAAACTGAATACACGCCTCATGTTGATACTGGTGACTATATTATCGTGATCAATGCGGACAAAGTTTGTGTTACCGGTAAGAAAGTAACAGATAAAATTTATTACCATCACACTGGTTACCCAGGTGGTATTAAAGATGTAACCTTTGGTAAATTGATTGCTGAAAAGCCAACAATGCCATTGAAGAAAGCGGTTAAAGGCATGTTACCTCGTGGCCCATTAGGTCGCAGAATGTTAGAAAAATTTAAAATTTATGCTGGCACAGAGCACGGGCATGAAGCACAACAACCACAAGTATTAGAGATTAAAGAGAAATATTGATGGCAAAAAAAAATTACATCCAAAATGCAGTCGGTCGTCGTAAGACAGCCGCCGCTCGTGTATTCATCAAGCCTGGTAACGGCGAAATTGTGATCAATGGTCGCAGTTTAGAGGTTTACTTTGGCCGTGAGACATCCCGAATGATCGTACGCCAACCGATTAACTTAATCGAAGAAGCGAAGAACATGGATTATTTCATCACTGTTAAAGGTGGGGGCGCTAATGGGCAAGCCGGTGCGATTCGCCACGGTATTACACGCGCTCTAATTGAGTTAGATGAAGTGACCAATGGTAATGACCGTACGGAACCAACGTCTGTTCGCCGTATTTTACGTAAAGCGGGTTATGTTACTCGTGATGCTCGTGAAGTTGAGCGTAAGAAAGTTGGTTTACGCAAAGCACGTCGCGCAGTTCAGTTCTCAAAACGTTAAGTTTATACTTATTGTTCAAGGCTCGTTTTACCACGGGCCTTTTTTATACAGAAATTTGTGGCTAGCTCCTGTTTTCTGTTATACTCGCCGCCCTAATTAAGGTAATTCCTGGAGTTTTTATGGTTTCTTTGGCCAACCGCCGTTCTGTTATGACATTATTTTCTGGTCGTAACGATATTTATTCACACCAAGTCCGCATAGTGCTCTGTGAAAAAAGCATTACCGCTGATATTATTGATGTTAATCCTGAAAACAAACCAGAGGATTTACTTGAGTTAAACCCTTATAATACTTTACCGACTTTGGTTGATCGCGACTTAGTGTTGTATCAGTCAGAAATTATCATGGAGTATATTGATGAGCGTTACCCGCATCCGCCATTACTGCCTGTTTATCCAGTGGCTCGTGCGAAAAGTCGTTTATTAATCTATCGCATGAAAAATGATTGGTTTAGCTTATACGAGATTATTCGTTCTAGCGATAAAGCTTCTGCTGAACAAGCACGTAAAGAACTGTGTGACAGCTTAACTGCTGTAGCCGGTATCTTCGAAAGCAAACCTTTTTTCATGAGCGATGAAATTTCATTAGTTGATTGTTACTTAGCACCATTATTATGGCGCTTACCTGACTTAGGAATTACCTTGCCAGAATCAGCTGATGCGATTTATGACTATGCTGATCGTATTTTTGCTCGTGAAGAATTTCAAAATAGTTTAACTGATATCGAAAAAGAGTCACGTTAGGAGTCACTGATGGATACGCCAATTTTAACATCAACTAAGCCTTATTTAATTCGTGCTTTGTATGAATGGATCACTGATAATGAGTGTACGCCGTATGTGATCGTTAATGCTGATGCCACAGATGTTGAAGTGCCACGTAAATATATTGAAGATGGCCGTATTATCTTAAATGTCTCAGAAGAAGCCGTGCGTGATTTACAAGTGACTAACGAGTTTCTAGAATTCAATGCTCGTTTCAACGGTGTTGCTACTCAAGTGTATACGCCAGTGTCGGCTATCTTAGCGATTTACGCACAAGAAAATGGGCATGGTATGGTGTTTAGTGACGATGATAACCTAGACCAACCATCACCTGAAGGCTCTAAAGTTAAAAAAGCTATTAAGCGGCCAGATCCAAATTCAAAGCCTAACTTCAAAGTTATTAAGTAACGAATCGTTACGTTGTGAAAATGATGTTAGTTCTCGGTATTGAAACTTCTTGTGATGACACAGCTGTCGCTTTATATCACTCTAAGCAAGGTTTAATTGCTCACAACCGTTACTCGCAATTAGAGCTGTATAATGAATTTGGCGGCGTGGTGCCAGAGCTTGCCTCACGTGATCACTCCAGCAAAATTATCCCTTTAATTAAAAATCTACTGAAACAGAATAATTTTGAGCTATTAGACTTAGACTCGATTGCTTACACTTGTGGTCCAGGTTTAATTGGAGCTTTGCTCGTAGGGGCTGCCGTTGGTCGCAGCTTAGCTTATGCGCTCGATATTCCCGCTATAGGTGTACATCATATGGAAGGGCATATGTTAGCGCCGATGTTAGAAGAAAAGGCGCCAAGCTTTCCTTTTTTAGCCCTATTAGTTTCTGGTGGGCATACATTATTAGTGGCGGTTAAGGCAATTGGTGAATATGAAGTTCTCGGTGAATCGATTGACGATGCTGCTGGCGAAGCCTTTGATAAAACGGCCAAACTATTAGGTTTAGGTTATCCGGGTGGCCCTGCATTAGCCAAATTAGCTGAGCAAGGTCATGATGCTGTTTATAAGTTTCCAAGGCCGATGACAAATCGCCCTGGTTTAGATTTTAGCTTTAGTGGCCTAAAAACATTTGCTTTAAATACTTGGGAAAGTTCTGATAAATCCGAACAAGTAAAAGCTGACATTGCTTTAGCTTTTCAAGAAGCTGTGGTTGGTACCATGCTGATTAAATGTAAACGAGCTTTGCAGCAAACAGGGTTAAAAAGATTAGTCATTGCAGGTGGTGTTAGTGCTAACTTAGCATTACGTGCAAAATTACAAACATTGATGTTAGAAAATGATGGTGAGGCTTTTTATCCGAGCATAGAGTTTTGTACCGACAATGCGGCTATGATAGCTTATGCGGGATGCCAGAGATTGTTAGCCGGGCAAAATGATTCGTTAGCGGTTAAAGTTTATCCGCGTTGGCCATTATTCAATCTTCCTGATTTACACTAAACTTTTTCTATAATCCCCAAATACCACCATAAACAGCAAAGATAGCGGTGATGCCAAGAATGGTAAACACCGTCCACATGTAAGGACCTTTAAGTCTATGTTCTTCGGGCAAAGCTTTTATGGCCAGTAAAAATAAGAAGCCTAAAACAATCGGCAATAATAGTGCGTTCATGACTTCAATTGCGATGTTTAAATTGACTAAGTTGATTCCTGAAGTGACAAGCAATGCGCCTGCGATTAAAGTAATAACATAAGTTGCGTAGAACCAGGGGGCATCCTTAGGATGATGTTCCAAAGAATGTTTAAAGCCCGTGACTTCTCCCAAACCCCAAGCTGCTGTTAATGAAACAACAATGGCGGCAATAATAGAGGCACCGGTCATACCAACTGCAAATAAAATTTTAGCCGCAACAGAACCTAAGAAAGGCGTTAAAGCTTCAGAGATTTGTTGCACGGTATTAAGTGATGCACCTGGATTGGTTTTGCCAATTGTGGCTGCAGTCGTAATCAACACTGCCGCCATAACCAATTGTGTGATCACAGCACCAATGGCCGTGTCCCAACGCGCAGCCTTTAAATGTGAAGGCTTTAGTTTTTTATCGACCACGGCAGATTGCTGATAGAAAATCATCCATGGCATAATGACTGCACCAATGTTGGCAGCGAACAAAAATAAATATTCTGAGTTTTTATATGGGAAGCTAGAAATACCATGCCACATCTCTTTTAAAGATGGATTTGCCATCCAAGCAACGACAAAGAATACCAATTCGAACAAGCCAAATAAAATAGCGATGCGTTCAACTGAACGATATGAGCCGGTGAAGGCAATAATCGATAAGAATAATACCGCCAAGATCATCATCACCCAAGTGGGAACACCAAATAGAGCACCAACACCAGCGAGACCTGAAAATTCACTAATCATGGCACCGATACAAGTGATAATTAAGGTTGCCACAGATAACCATGCCCAACCTGTACCAAAACGCTGTTTGATTAGTTCTCCATGGCCTTTTCCAGTATAAATTCCTAAGCGGATAGTGAGTTCTTGCGCAATGAAAACAATAGGCATTAAAATGAATTGTAGGAGTAGTAGTTTATAACCCAATTGTGCGCCACTTTGTGCCGCGGTGATAATGCTGCCTGCATCAGTATCTGCCAACATTACCACTAAACCAGGCCCAAAGACGGTTAACATAAGCGATAAGCGTGATGGCTTACTTATTTTTTTTACGGCATTCATTGGCTTTATCCTGACTTGTTTGAGCAGCTGAGCATCATATCGTAAATGAGAATGGTTATCAACAACTCGACTGGAGATTTATTGATCCAGATGAAAGAAGGCTCCAGAAGGAGCCTTTTACTATGGGCAGATAAACTTATTAAGCGTTTGTTTTCTTTTTACCAAGTTTAGGTTCTTGACCAGAAAATAACCGTTTGATATTAGCGCTATGACGGTAAATCACAATTATACTTAAAGCTAGCATCGGCCAAAAATAATAAAGCGATGAAAAAAAATAGATATACAGTGGCAATAAAATCATCGTGAGTAAAGATGCCAGTGATGAAAAACGGAAAAGCAGGGCAGCTACAATCCAGGTTATAAACACAGCAATGCCCACTATCCAAGATAATGCGAGAATCGCGCCGAATGTTGTGGCAATACCTTTACCACCTTGAAAGCGGAAAAAAATGGGGAACATATGTCCGAGCACAGCTGCTAAAGCAACAACGGCAAAGGCGACACCATCGACATTGAAAGCTCTGGCAATTAATACTGGAATAAGGCCTTTTAGTGCATCACCGATGATAACTAACAAAGCTAATTTTTTACCCGCTAAACGCAATACATTGGTTGCGCCAGGATTATTCGAGCCGTCAGTTCGTGGGTCGCCTATGCCGGCGAGTTTGCAAACAATGATGGCAAAATTGACTGAACCGAATAAATAAGCGAGAATGATGAACAATATAGCAATCATGGCAGATCCTCTTGAATAATCTATGCAGTATACTGCATGATGTGTCATCAGCAAAGGAGTAATATGGCTAGTCAACGTGCACAAAATTTAATTTGGATCGATTTAGAAATGACAGGCTTATTGCCTGACGAAGATCGCATTATTGAAATCGCTACTATCGTTACCGATAAAGATTTAAATATTATTGCGGAAGGTCCTGTTTTAGCTATACACCAGTCTGATGAACTTTTAGATGGCATGGATACTTGGAATACACGACAGCATAACAAATCTGGCTTAGTTAAAAGAATTAAAGAGAGTAGAGTAACAGAAGAAGAGGCCGAACAAAAAACACTCGACTTCTTACGAGAACATGTTTCAGCTCATAAATCGCCAATGTGTGGTAACACTATTTGCCAAGATAGACGTTTCCTCGTGAACTATATGCCAGCTTTATGCAAATATTTTCATTATCGCCACATTGATGTGAGTACGCTAAAAGAATTAGCCAAACGTTGGAAGCCGGAAATTGTTTCTGGTTTCAAAAAAGAATCTGAGCATCTAGCGCTACAAGATATTCACGACTCTATTGAAGAAATGAAATATTATCGTGAGCATTTTATAAAACTCTAATGTCCAGGACTGCACATTAATACAAAGTATCTATTACCTCTGGCCAACTTGTTTGGCCAGCGCCCATTGAATATGTTCTTGTACCATTTCATCTGGATAATCTAATTTTGTTTTTAAACTGGAGATGTTATTTTCAGCATAAGGAGCATTACCAAATGTTATTGCGAAATGGGCGATGAGTATCGATGGGAAAATCGCAACACGAACAGGTGATGCTAAATGGATTTCTAATGCCACATCACGCGCTAAGGTTCATGATACTCGACATTTGGTCGATGCTATCTTAGTTGGTAGTGGCACCGTGAGGGCGGATGACCCCCAATTAACTGTGCGTAAAGTAGAGCAAACAATTGTAGAAGAAGAGCAACCATTACGCGTTATCTTAGATGGTGCGACAGCATTAGATTCAGAGGCGAAAATTTTCCAACCATTATTACCCGGCAAAACGGTTCTGGCCAGTCAATTGGTAGGTGATAAAAATTATAAACTTGAAGATTTATTATTGGCATTAGGTAAGCAAGGCATTCGTTCTTTGTTAGTCGAAGGCGGCGCACAAGTGCTCACTTTATTTTTTGAAAATGAAGCGGTCGATGAAATTCAATGTTACATCGCACCAAAATTAGTGGGCGGGACAAAAGCATTAACGCCTTTTATGGGTGATGGTATTGAGCAGATGCTGGATGCGCAATGCTTTTCATTAGCCCGTTGCGACAAGCAAGGTGATGATGTTTTATTAACTTATTATAAAGGGGTTAGTTAATGTTTAGTGGAATAACGGCTTATACTAAAAAAATTAGTGCTATTGATCTTGTTGCCAGTAAACATCGGTTGCAAATCGACATCGGTGCTGACACGCGTTTGCTAACAATGGGTGATAGCGTAGCCGTGAATGGTGTTTGCTTAACTGTCGTGGAGTTAGTTGATAGCAAGGCGAGTTTTGATGTTATCCCACAAACGCTAGCGACGACCAATTTAAAAATTTTTGGAGTAGGGGATGATGTCAATATAGAGCTATCACTCACCTACGGTGCGGCTATCGGTGGGCACATGGTACAGGGCCATGTGGATACAACATTGAATATAGAAGAAATTACGATTAATGGTGAGGAATGGCAGGTTTGGTTTTCATTACCGCAAGCGCATACTAATCATATTGTTGAAAAAGGATTCGTAACACTTGATGGTATGAGTCTCACTGTGCAGCAACGTACAAAAGATAATTTTATGGTGGCACTAATACCTCATACCCGCCAAGTGAGTATTGCTAAAAATTATCAAGTGAACTCAGTCATAAATTTTGAGGCCGATATGATGGCCAAATACATTTGCCAATATTACGTGCGCAAGACAAAGGTGTGCTAACGCGTGCTGGACATACCGAAGGTAGTGTTGATTTAATGCAGTTAAGTGGTTTGAAAAAGGCAGCCCTTATTTGTGAGTTGATGAACCTCGACGGCACGATGATGCGGGGAAAAGAACTACTAGCCTTTGCGCAACAGCATAATATTGCTTGCACCAGTATTGCCGAGATTCGCGCATATCGATTAAGCCTTGAAAGTGTTGTAAAAGAAATAGCAAGCTGTACTTTACCTATTTTAAAAAATGATGCTTTTAAATGTCATCTTTTTCAAGATAGCATTACACAGCAAGAGCATATTGCATTTGTCAGTGAATCCTATGCTGAGGAACCGCTAGTGCGGCTACACTCACAATGCTTAACGGGAGATGTTTTGCAATCTAACCGTTGCGATTGTGGTGAACAACTCCAACAGAGTTTACATATGTTGGCCGAGCAAAAAGGTATTTTACTGTACTTGGCTCAAGAAGGGCGCGGGATAGGTTTGGCTAACAAGATTAAAAGTTACGCTTTGCAAGAGCAAGGTCTTGATACTGTTGAGGCCAATCATGAGCTAGGATTTGCAGATGATTTACGTGAATATTATGCAGCAGCACAAATGCTAAAAACATTAAATGTCTTTGCTGTGCGTTTAATGACAAATAACCCACGAAAAATTGCAGCACTTGAAGAGTAGGGTATTAAAGTGACTCGTGTACCGTTAGAGACAATTCCAACTGATAACAATCGAGATTATCTTTTGACTAAACAAACAAAGTTACACCACCTATTAAACCTGGAGTTTTAACATGATCACAATCAAAGGCACCACACCGCAGAAACCGAAAAAAATCGCTATTATCGTCGCTGAATTTAATAATGACATTACTGAGAAATTATTAGAGCAGGCTTTAAAAGCACTTGATAGTGAAAACTACCCAGAAGCATTGATTACAGTGGTGCAGGTTCCTGGAGCAGTAGAAATTGGTTTTGTGGCAAATCGCTTAGCTAGAAATAAAGAATATGGTGCAATAATCTGCTTTGGTGCCGTCATTAAAGGAGAAACAGCCCATTTTGAATATGTTAGCCAATTATGCGTTGATGCTTGTAATCAAGTGATGTTACGTCATGATATTCCAGTGGTTTTTGGGGTATTAACCACATTTGATCGACAGCAAGCACTGGCGAGGGTGAATGGTAATGTTTTGAATATGGGCCAAGATGCAGCACAAGTCGCTTTAGAGATGATGAGCGTGACTGAACAGCTTGAAGTTAAAGCGTGACTTATACACATGCCCACCGTATAATCGCCGAAAATTCATAGTACTTAGAGGTTAGCATGACAGAAATAACAACAACAGAAGCAGTGACAGAAGTAGAAACGGCACCAGAAAAAGAAATAGCAGTAGAAGCAGAAGTCACAGCAGAAAAAGAAATCGCAGTAAAAGCTGCAATAACATTTAGTGATTTAGGACTGCCTGACTCGCTAGTCTCAACTTTGACAAAACTGGGATATGAATGCCCAACTCCAATTCAAGAGAAAAGTATTCCTGTTCTGATGGATGGTAGTGACTTAATCGCTCAAGCACAAACGGGTACCGGAAAAACGGCCGCTTTTGCTTTACCGCTATTAGCGAATATCGATTTAGATATTAAAGATCCACAAGCGATTATTATTGCTCCTACTCGTGAGCTTGCTATCCAAGTAGCTGAAGCACTACAAAGTTATGCTAAAGGAATAAAAGATTTTCATGTAACACCTATTTACGGTGGTCAAGATTATAAAATTCAATTACGCTCATTAAAACATGGTACCCATGTCATTGTTGGTACTCCAGGTCGTATTATGGATCATCTACGTCGTGGTACTATTAAAGTTAATGATATTAAAAATGTTGTTTTAGATGAAGCTGATGAAATGTTAAAAATGGGTTTCATTGATGATATCGAATGGATCTTAGAACAAATTCCTAATACAGTGCAAACTGCATTATTCTCAGCAACCTTGCCTGCTTCAGTACAAAAAATTGCAAAACGTTACTTGAAAAATGCTCAGAAAATTCAAATCGAAGCAAAAAGTAGTACGGTTGACTCTATTGAGCAAGTGTATATCTGTGTAGCCAACAATCAAAAAATGGATGCTTTAACTCGGTTTTTAGAGGTTGAAGATTTACAAGCCGCAATTATTTTTGCACGTACTAAAACAGCTTCTGCTGAGTTAGCTGAAAAACTACAAGCACGTGGTTATGCTGCTGCAGCCCTTAATGGTGATATGAAACAATCACAGCGTGAAAAAGTACTTGATCATATTAAGAAAGGCAAACTCGATATTATTGTGGCTACAGATGTTGCCGCACGTGGTATTGATGTCGATCGTATTAGTCATGTCATTAACTATGATATTCCACATGATACTGAATCGTATGTTCATCGTATTGGTCGTACAGGTCGTGCTGGACGTAAGGGTAAAGCTTTATTATTTGTTGCACCGCGCGAGCGTCGTTTATTAAAAGATATTGAAAAAGCGATTAACAAGCCGATCACCGCAGTTGAAGCACCAACAGTTCAGCAGATGACAGAGCTCCGTAGCAAACAATTAGCAGAAACAGTAGTTGGTATTATTGAAAAATGTAAAAAGCTGAAACCTTTTAAAGAAATGGTTGAGAGTATTACTGCTGAACATGATTGTGTAGCTGAGGACGTTGCTGCAGCATTAGCATACTTGTTGCAACAAGATAATGAATTGCCATCACAAGACTTAGCATCGACTTCTTTTAGTAGTTCAGATTCAAATGGACGTAAATCGTTACGTTCAGGTGGTAAAGGTCGTTCAGATTCACGAGGTCGTTCGGACTCACGAGGCAACTCAGATTCAAGAGGTCGTTCGGATTCAAGAGGCAACTCAGATTCAAGAGGT
>JAWUYR010000036.1:0-27266 GCA_034110705.1 Gammaproteobacteria bacterium
TTATGTTTTTGGGGTAGAGGCTTTGTTTGTTGTGTAATGCTTTTTTTAAGGCTTGTATAGTTTTTTGTAGCTGTTTTTTTTCTGGACTTTTTTCACCAAAACTTTTTTCTATCATTGGAAAAAAGAAACTGTTGAGTTCTCGTAAATTACCAGTTGATACTCGCCATTGATATTGTGAATTTTGTAAGTGATAAGTCTGTTGGAAATAATAAAGTTTGCCATAGAGTTGTTTCAATATCTGGGCGCCCCAGAGAGATAAGCCACCAAGGTTACCACGTGTATCAAAGACGATAATGTCATTGTTTTTCCAAGTGTTAGCCGCTTTAATTAAGTTTGTTAATGCCTGAATTTGCGCGGCGCTCCGTGGCATAAAGCTCGGTAAATTAACCCAAAGACTATTTTTAGAAAAGGTGTGACTTCCTGTGCGGCTTACTTGGCCATAGCTGGCTTCATGGCGTAGTTCGCGCGCGTGAGTAGCGCTGATTTTTTGCCAATGTAAGGTATAAATTTTCTTTTCACCTGCAGTTTTAAATAAGCAAGAATGTAACGGTGAAAACCAAGTGTTGGGCGCATAAAAAAATAATCGTGGCGTATTAATATGCCAGTCGGCATTCAGTTTTGCGTTACCAAAATAAGGAAACACGCGTTGTAACATTAAGGTGTTAATGTGTTGACCATCACAGCTGATTAATTCAGAATGTGCGGGCGGTATATCTTTTTTATGTAAGCGTGCAATCGCACTAACCCAGTAATGATCGTTTTCAAAATATACGGTAAAGCCTGGCCAAAGCCGTGGAAAATCAAAACGTTTTAAATAAGGAACATATTCAATGTGTTCATCATGAAATTGATTTAAATAAAAGTTAAGCACTAGGTTGTAGCTGCTGGCAGAATTAACTTTCTCACTTTTCACTATCGCTGCCTGGTAGCCATTATCGAGCCAGGCATTAAAATTAAGGTTACGCTGGTCTGCGCCGCCGATGGAATCTTCTTTCAAATATTTTTGTGCCGCGGTTAAATCTTGTTGTGCTAGTTTTTGCCAGTGGATATCTGCTGCAAACTAATGTGTAAACTCAGTGAGAGTAATATAATGCTAAGTAGTCGCTTAGCTAACATTTTATGATACATATGCTGAGTAAGGTAGAGCTTGGTTTATCCAGTGATAACGATGCATTAACTGGACTAACTGCATGAAGTGTTTTTTATTGGTATAGCGGGGCTTGTTAGGAAACCTGGGGTATGTCATAAACCATGATCTCCGATTTAATGAGGTATTCAATTGTGGGTAGGCTTTTATAATAATGCGCCATGATTTTTTAGGATGATGTTTGATATAACGTGTTGCTTGCTGAATCGATTTAAAAAACTGATTTAGCTTTGGGCTATGCTGCATTTTAGTATTGGTAATATAATTGAGTTCAGCGTATTTAGGTATGCCGTAATCTTCTGGGTAAAATGTATGTACTTGTAAACCATGAAGTCTTAATTGTGGTACTTCATAATCACGCATGGCGCCTGCAATTGCGTCCACTTGACCAGATAATAAGGCTTCGACCAAGTTAAAATGTACGTCGACTAAATGGACATCGTTTAATGATAAACCAACATGATGCAGCATTAAGCTTAATAAAATTTTATCAATACCACCCACTGGATAACCAACTGTCTTGCCTTTAATTTGTTGTAAAGTTTTCACGTGACGATCTGTGCGAACAGTTAAGGCGTCTAGTGGTTGATTAATTAAAGCGCCTATCCGAACTAGCGGTAAACCTTGTTTGATTAAGAGAATGAGTTCCGGATCAGAACTAATGCCAATATCAGCTTTACCGATAGCAACAAGCTTTGTCGTGTCAGTTGGGTCAGCTGGTGAAATTATCTTGACTTGCAAACCATGCTTGTTAAAAAAGCCTTTTTGCTCGGAAATTAAAATTGGTCCATGAGTTAGATTAACGAACCAATCTAAAATTAATGTGAGTGGTTTGGAAAAACCAATCATTGGCAAGCACAGTAGCAATAAAAAAGAGAATACTATTTTCTTCATTTTTTCTCAGGTTTATCTAATACGTTTAAATCTGTGGCATAATATTTTAACGGCAAGACTTTATTGATTAATTTTTGTTTGTACATCCACTTAGCGAAATTAACATAACGTTTTTTATTAAGCTTAATAGGTGTCACATCAAAATAAGGTTCGGTTATTTTCCAGGAAACACGGTTGAGTTTGTTACGTAATTCAGGATGATGCTTAATCAGTAACTTCCAGCTTTCTACTGGGTGTGATTGAATATATTGTTCACCTTCTTTTACCGCTTGCATAAAAGCTAACAAGCGTGGATCTTTTTCATGATAGCGATTTGCCAAAAAGATTAAGGCATCAAATTTTGGAATGCCGTGTAGCTCGGGATAAAAAGCGCGGGCTGGGTGTCCGGCCAATTGCATTTCTGGAACTTCAAAGTTACGACCAATGCCACTAATGGCATCAACACGATGTGTCAATAATGCTTGCACTAAATTATAATGAACATCGACTAACGTTACATCTTTAAGACTCACTCCATCGTACTTTAACATTTGGCCAAGAATAGCAGAGCCAACGCCTGACATAGAATAACCAATGGTTTTTCCTTTCAAGTCTGCCATTGAGTGAATGTTACTGCTTTTCAACACGACGACCGCACGTAGTGGTGAGCTAATTAATGTGCCAATGCGTACCTAAAGGTAAGCCAGCATTCACTTGTAAATAAAGTTCAGTCTGATAACCAATGGCGATATCGGCTTTACCAGCCGCGACTAATTTTGGTGGGTCAACTGGGTCTGCAGGGGCAATGATACGGACGTTTAAACCATGTTGTTTAAAGAAGCCTTTTTCTTGCGTAATAATAAGCGGTGCATGTTGTGGATTAACGAACCAATCTAGAATAACGGTTAGGGGTTTTAGGGTCGTTTTAGCCGCAGCGAATAGCGGCAAGCATAAAAGAAGACAAAGACTTAGAACCAGTTTTCGCATTAATAAAACCCTCAGAATTAGAAGAGGGTATTATACGCTGATTATGCAGCAGGCCAAGAGATAAGGCGATGTAAAATAAAATCAACCGTGTAGTAAAGAATAAGCGTGATCAGTGTGATGGTGAATAAAGCAGCAAACATTAAATCAATTTGCATTCGACCATTGGCATTCAACATTAGAAAGCCAAGCCCGTGACTAGAACCAACCCACTCACCGACAATGGCACCAATTGGGGCAATCGCTGCAGCCACTCGTAAGCCAGAAGCCAAGCCCGGCAATGCTGAAGGAATACGGATTTGCCACAATAACTTTAAGCGTGAAGCCCCCATGGTTTTGCCTAAGTCTAACCAATCAGTTTTTGTTCTTTTTAAGCCGTCGTAAAATGCAGTGGTGACAGGGAAGAAAATCATAATCATTGCCGTGATGACTTTTGAGGTTTCACCATAGCCAAACCAAACGACTAATAAAGGCGCAATCGCAAAAGTTGGAATTGCTTGGCTTATGACTAAAATTGGTAAGAGCCATAAGCGTGCCGGTTTGAAGCTAATAAGCACTAAAGCGCCAAAAATTCCCCACAGTGAACCAAAGAGCAAACCTAGTAATGTTTCGGCAATGGTTGGTTTGGTTTGGTCCCAAATTAGTCCTGCTTGAGCATACCAAGTATGCAGCACTTTGACAGGGGTTGGCAAAATATAAGGTGGTAATTTAAATACCCAGACAACGCATTGCCAAAGCAAAAAGATGCTCAGAATGATTAACGCTAAGCGCACTAGTTTCATGTGTGCTCCAATTGCGTTAATAGTTGGCCTTGCAAAGTGAGTATCGCCTGATTGGTTGTCTCACGTGGGGCGGTGCCTGGCGGTATAATTGGTGGGCTAAGTTGCGCTGGCTGTCCGGCCATGACATAAACAACATTGCCCAGTCGTAAGGCTTCTAGCGGGTCGTGAGTGACTAATAAAATCGTTTTATCTTGCAACAGTTCGGCGGCGATATCTTGCAGTTTTAAACGGGTGATCGCATCTAAAGCCGAAAAAGGTTCATCCATTAAGACAATCGGTTTATCTTGCATAAAGGTTCTGGCTAAAGCCACTCTTTGCCGCATGCCGCCGGATAGAGCTTGTGGCCTTTTTTTTAGATCATCACCCAAACCCATTTTCTGTAACAAGTCGCAGGCTTGTTGTTTTTTTTCTTTGCTGACTTTGCCACCCAAGCGAGCGCTTAATAATGTGTTATCGAGACAGTTGAGCCAAGGTAAAAGAGAATCGGTTTGTGCCATATAGGCAATTTGCTCTGTCACAGGTTGATCATTACTGGTTTTCACGGTGCCGGATATTTCAAACAATTCCGGATTAAGTATCCCGGCAATAGCTTTCAATAAAGTCGATTTGCCAACACCACTGGGGCCAAGTAGGCAGGTGAACTGATTTGCCTTGATGGTGCAAGACAAATTCTGGAAGAGATCTTTATCTGCGATGTTTAGCGAGAAATTGTCAAGAATGATGCTCGGTGCGGCAGATGACAAATTGATACTCCTAAATTAGATGCCGTTACTATATGGAATTGTACGACCTACTGCAAGAGAACATATCAATCTTTTCGCGTCTCAGTAGAGTAATCTGACACAGAAAAACTAAATGCCTTTGGATTTGCCACTGAATCAAGAATTAAGCTTAATGCTCCTAACCTTAGTAATTACAGCATTACTGTTGATTTTAGGCTATATTGTAAGAAAAATAATAATCAAGGAAAAATGGTGGCTAAAAAAGTATTCATTAGGTGTAATGGCTGCAAGAGGATGGAGCCAGAATTTGATTATGTTGAGTTACTTACAGCACAAGAGCTTGGGTGCTTTCCATTCGACATTTCTAACCCAAAGCATATCGCTGCGTTGCAGAGGGAATATGCGATAAAGCAAGCAGAACGATTTTTTATTTCTAAGTCGGGAAGATTTGTTCGCCGTAAAAAGTTTTGCATCAACAGAGTTTCCCGAAAAGATAAAGGCGGGCAATTACTTCCTTTAACCATTTTTTTGCAAATATTCTATTGTTCATTATCAGTAGAGCTGCAAAGTGAATTCATTTCTTATTTAAATGTGGATAACCAAAAACCAAAGAGTAAAATGGGTGGTATTGGTGGACAGCTAAATAGTTTTGCTAAATTTGAAGATATTTTCGAAAAGACTACTCATGGTGTTGTTCAATATCTTGTAACTGAAACAGTACGTTCACCAGCATCATTGAAGCACTTTTCTGCGCCAACTAATAGTCAAATAAAGAGTACCCGATTAGCCTGGCGCTCACCTGTCCCGTTATCCCCTCTTAATTCAGCGCCAACTCCTTTAACCTCTTCAAGCCCAGCGCACTTCCAGACGGTATTAATAGAAACCATTGGATTCGGTATAGAAAAGTTTTATATGATACCACCAGGGCCAGAAAGTGATGTGTTTAGCACGGCGTTAACTAAAAGCCCATTAAGCCCCCTTAAGCGTTCTTTTGAGATGGTTTATTCTCCAAGATCGGTTGAGCTTCCACGCGGTTATGCGGCTCCGGGTCCTGAATATTCTCCTTCGGGTAGTGAATCTGCATTTGCAACGCCAGCACCATTACCGCCACCACATTTTGAAGGGGGGTTTTTAAATGCAACTCCCATGGCGAGCTCATCTTGCACAACGCCTCAAAGTCCTTGTTTGTGGGACATGCGTGATGAATTTCTTCAGACTGATGATTCACTTCTAACTTTTGACATTCCACCAGAGGAATTACTCAATGCAAAGTTTGAAGAATTAATAGAAACGCTTGGTATTGTTACTCCTAACGCTCTTGAGCATGACAGATTATTTCAAGATGTCATCAAAACTTTTCAGCAAGGTGATGATTGGATAAAAAAAGTTACGGACTTTGTTCAGCGGAATCAGCGCTCTATAACGCCATTCTTTCAGCCTAAATCGATTGTGGCTGAGCTACAGCAGGAACTTGCTGTGCGTCGTTGGTCTGGTCAGTTTCTATATAGCCTTCTCTATTATAATCAGATTACTTCTCAGCTGACAGAACAAGCGCTGGGCGGGCATATATTACGACTGAATGAAGAGTTAGCCGTTTTAAAGCAAGAGTTAAGTCAGGTGCGAGCAGGGGCATCAGAGAGTAACCAAAAAATTGGAGAATTGAAAACAGAGTTGGCTGCACAATTAAAGGAGTTAGAACAAAGCAGGTTGCAACTTCGAGATCAAAATGAGCCTCGATCAGCTTCTGCTACACCAGAAACGGTAATACCATCGGCAATTTACGAAGATGAGCCTGGCTCTGGCTCTGACTCTGATGATTCTTGGTTAGTGAGGGGCCCCTCCCCTTACCAAGAGCGCGTCGTGATAGCGTCAACAGTGGAGCAAGCTTCATTTCGAACAGCAGCACGGCTCTTTTACTTGGACAAACGGGAACGCCACCATCTACACCGCACCAGCTTCCATCTGGTGGTGTGGGTAGTCCCTCTGATAGAGCTCTAGCCGGAGCCGCCGTAATTATAAACCAGCAAGGCCGAAAACTTTGTGGGTATCGTGTACTTTCAGGGATTTTAGTTCTTGTACTGATTGTCGTTATTATTGAAATAATACGTGTTTTAAATTGCAGACATACTTTCGGTAGCCATCATCTTGATGAGGTCTGCTTTAAAGATGGTAATTAAGTTATATTGATAAAAGGACCTAGTTCACTAAGTTTTTAGGACGAAAAGTGGCTTAAGAGCGTCAGTTTATTTTTTAATTGGGCCTCCATTCTCTAAAATCTCATCTATACTGAAATCATATAAATTTTTCATGTTAAAAGGAATTCATTATGAAACTAGAAACGCTTTGTCAATTTTTCGTAATTCTCTCCGCAGTCGGTGTTTTAGCTTCTTGTGGTTCTAGCAAAACGAATGAAATCCGTGGTGGTGGTCAGCATATTTGTAGTGAGGCTCGGGCTAAGCAAACAGGGTTAACTGATTTCATGAACAAGAAAAAGTATAATACCGATTATGCTGCAATGAAAAAATGCCCGTACGATTACCAAGAAATTAATGATGCTTACCATGAAGGATACATCAAAGGAAAAGCAGCCATGAAGTAACCGCTTTTCATATCATCCACAAAAAAACCCGAGCTGATTGGATTAGCTCGGGTTTTTCTTTTTGCGCTAGTTTTATTTAGCGGCCGTAATCGCTTGTTGCATTTGATCAGCTGAAACTAAACCTGGAATAAACATTGTTTTACCAGATGAATTACCAAGCTTAGGTGTTGGTGCAATCACAAATGATGGCGTACCTTGAATACCTAGAGCTTGTGCTAATTTATAAACCGTCGCGATATTATCTTTATAGCGGCTGTTGCCGTAGCGTTTCATATCTTTATTATATTGCTTCATGTTTAGGCCAATTGAACGAGCTGCCTTATTAATATCGGCATCCTTCAACTTACCTTCGATTTCGCCAGTGTTGAAAATCGCATCGCGCATTTGATGATATTTGCCTTGCTGGGCTGCCGCCATTGCCGCTTTTGAAGCATATACAGATTGTGCGCCAAAAATTGGGAACTCTTGGGTGACAACACGTAAGTTAGGGTTGGACGCCACTAAATTAGCAATGGTTTTTTGTTTGTGTAAGTTAGAGCAATGTACACATTGGTAATCAAAGAATTCAACTAAAGTGACCGTGCCTTTAGGATTGCCCATCACTTGAGAACCTTGTGGGTTGAATAGCTCATTACTGTTTGCTTTAATAGCCGATAATGCTTTATTTTGCAGTTGTTGGTATTGTTTTTGCTGTAATTCTTGGCTCATTTGCACTAGAATTTCAGGGTTGTTAATTAAGTAGTTATGCACTACTTTTTGAATTTCATTAGTTTCTGATTTAGAAAAATGTGCAGCAGAAACGCTGAAGGTGAGTACTAAAGTACTAATTATAATGAGTAAACGTTTCACTTATTTGCCTCTTGTGTTATTTTATCGAAAGAACACAATAGATAATCAAGTAGGCAAAGTCAAGTTGTTTGAAGCAAAGCCAAGTAACATACCATTTCCATATCAAGTCTCGGTTAATAGTCGTGCAAAACGCTTGAACCTCAAGCTTTCAGCGAATAAAGGGGTACAGTTGGTTGTGCCAAAACGAGTCAGTCAAAAAGCGGCAATGGCTTTTTTGCAGCAGCATGTGGAATGGATACAAGGAAATGCCCATATTTGGGAACAGGCTTATGTTGAAATAGAGCGACCAGAGTTGATTGTTTTGCCAGTATTAGGGCAATGGCGAGTTGAATATGAAACCAATGTTATTAGCAAACGTGCGACGTTATTGCACAGACCTGACAATAGCTTAATTTATTGTGGCAAAGACGATCCTGAGATTATTTTTAAGAAATTACACCAATGGATACACAAGCAAGCCGCGCCTTACTTACATGAGCGCATGCAGCATCTTAGCCAGCGTTGTGAGTTACCTTTTAATAAGTTAACTTTCCGCACGCAAAATACTCGCTGGGGCAGTTGTAGCCACGAAAAAAATATTAGCCTGAATTATAAATTAATTTTTATGGATGAAGATTTGATTGATTATGTACTGATTCATGAGTTAGCGCATACGGTACATTTGGATCATGGTAAACGATTCTGGGGGTTGGTGTCTGAGCATTTTCCAAATTATCGTTTGGCGATTAAACAGCTAAAATATGCGGATAGCATTATTCCTAACTGGTTCTAAAGTTATAAGTTAACGCATTGGTTGGTTTTTTCTTATGCTATGATACTGAAAAAATAAATTTTAACGGTTAATATTATCGAGAGCAATATCAATATCATAGAAAAATATCAGTGGATTTTATTTGATGCCGACGATACCTTATTTGAGTTTGACTCGTTTAGTACGTTAACGGTCGGATCAGGTGAATATTATTAGCCTTAGTATTCCACCATATACTCATCACTGGATAAAAAATCCTTTATTGAGAACGTTTTTCATAGGAGAAGGTTGTCTTATGAAAATAATTTTTGGAGTTAACAATGAGCTTACACCTTGTATTTGATCTGCACGTATCAACTAGGTCACTTGATACAATCAAAAATACGATAATACCCAGCTTTCAACCAGGGAAAGAGATGTTTTTTCTCATGGAGTATCCTCCGTCAAAGGAGACATCTACACTTTTAAATAAGAGAACTTTTACCAAGGCTGACGTTGAAAATATTAGTCGTGATTTTAAGATACAAATAATTAACAATCGGGGACGGCGTAATCTGGTTACTACTGACAACCTATTAACATATGTTGCGAAAGAGACTTCTGCACAAGTATTACCGATCGATAGCATGAGGTCTTTTGAGACAGAATGGCGTAATCAAATCCTGACGGAAGTACGATGGACTCCTTTTGCTTATGCATACAACACTAATCCTAATTATAGATTACGATCTTTTCTGCACGAATATAATATTGCGTTGTTGAGGAATCAATATATGGCCAGGAACATTCTGCGTATGGTTGAGCTTTATCCTGAAGCAGAGATAATTGTTTTAATGGGCATACTGCATCGAAGTGTTTTCTATGACTTAGTTTATGAGAATAACAAGCTCTTTTCAGGTACAACGGTGTATGATCCGGTTACATATAATCGTTCAGTGTTAAGTCCCTTTGCTCTATTTCAGTTGTATGATTATGTCGTTAGTCATTCAGGTCGGGAATTATTCCATTTACCATTGCCTACAAAATATTTTTTACCTCACAAAGTTGGAATTTCACCAAAAATTGGACACTATGACTATGGGGTGCAGGGACCCCATGGTGAGAATGTGATAGCTAATGAAAAATTCAAAGAGGAATGCCAGCCATTTAAAAAACAAATGAAAGACATGGAAGATGCATGGGAAACGATACGGCTAAAAGAACAAATTACTTCTGAAGATGTAGATAGGCTCGTTTTTTACAAAACCATTATTGCGGCAAAATCTGGCGCATATGGCAGTCAATTTCCTGCGTTTGGTAAAATCAGGGGCTAGTTCTTTGCCTACACATCCAGTTGAGAGTTGAGTTTAGGAGATTTCGCTTCTGCCGGGCTAAGTCCAATGTGCATTATCAGACGTAGGCCATATTCGATTAGTTACAACGTAGCTAATGCCTAATGCTGGCTCGTGCGCAATACTTGTGAGAGATAATTTAGTCGGAACAATTTACATTCTCGTAACCTAACCTATGCTAAAACTGCTGTATATTTAACAAGGTATTAACATGACAAACAAAGTCACTCGCTCACCAATGCCAGATGATGTGATTGGCGATTAAACAGTTGAAGCAAGCGGATAGTATTATTCCTCAGTGGTTTTAGTTTTTTCTATAATATCGATATTCATGCCTCTCCTACGATTTCTTTTAGGACACTTAAACCTTTGGGGAACTCGACTGCGCCTTACATAAAGTTTCCCGTTGCAATTTAGGCAACGAGTATGCTGAGGACTTTGTCGCCAGATTCTGTTAAAAATGCAGTTATCGTAACTGACATATTACGTGATATTTTTATTAAAGAAGATAATTTTGGACAGCGCTTGAACATGTTGCCCGAAATTGCAGGGGTATTTTAGTTGAATCAGCTTGTCAATCAGGATTCTGTGGTGCTTGTAAACGGAAGCTATTATCAGGGCAAGTGAAAATGCATCGTGATGAAGCGCTAACCTGAGGCGATCTAGACAACAATATGGTTTTAGCATGCCAAGCCCGCCCGATATCATTACAAGTTGAGGTTGATGCTTAGAGATGATTTAATTTTGTATTTTCATTTCTGCTAGGTCTCGCCTTATTTTTATCCGGTTTGAAATAGAGCGCAGGACAGAGTAAAAAAATTCTCTAAGTTTTAGCATTTGTTACATTCTTTGACTACACTATAGAAAGATTCAGATAAATATAATAATAAGGATTGATAATGAAACTCTCTAACTTTAGATTACTAATGTCTGAGTTTCGACGTAAAAAAGCCTATTTTGCCTCAATATTTTGCAATGCTTTAGATGAGCTCGATCGGCAGGTTATGAATAAAGAGCCTCCAGTCTTCAAGCTAAGTAATTTTATTGATAACGTTCGAATGCCATACCTCTTTAATTGCCAATTATGTGTTACGGATACTAACCCCGATTTACAACAAGTAGGGCGTTATTTTTTGGTTATTAATCAGCCGATAGGAGAGGGTGGCAGTGGTATGCTGTGGCTCGCGGTTGAAATTAAACGACATAATAACGATGTGGAAATCCTGGCTTCACGTTTTTTTAAAATGAAAATAATTAAAAGTACAACCGATCCTGAGCTGATGAGCAAAGAGTGCTTATTTCCCCCGACCGATGATGCACTTCGTATTTTGTACGGAGAGCATCAACAAGCATTAAAGTCGACGATCGAACGTAGCCCTAATCTTGTTAATGATGTTATCTCTGGTGAGAATATTACAGAGCGTTGGTTCTTTGATTTCCTGCATGGTTTGCCATTAGGTGATTGGTTGCTTCGAACACCGGTACAAGAAGTGCCGTTTTTTCAGGAGAGACTAGTAGTAGCACTACGCATTATAATGGATATCATTATTTTGAACTTGAACTACATTTTAATGAAAGATATTAAAGTGGATAACGTAGTTGTCGATCCAGTAACTCTGGAAGCTAGCTTGATTGATCTTGAAGGCGCTCGTCCATTACATACTCATCCTTCACAAGATAACCATAATACGACGTTAGAGTACGCTGCGCCTAGATCAAGCACATTATCGCGGAAATCATCGTCTTCTCGTATGGATTCTTTTTTATCCAATACGAAAAAGTCACTTCCTGAAAATGAACAAATTTTTTGGCGAAGCATTATTAACATGCCGTGGTTTTCGCACTGTTTTTTCGGGAAAAGAACAGCATTGGTTTCAATTAGTGATGAAGAGGGCATATTTCAAAAGTTATGTGGTATTAATAATGCAGGTGATGGTTATTTTCGTGATGAAGCCTATTCTATGGGATGGATGTTATTGATGATATATCTTGGAGAGAATAAGACTAAAGAGATTATGGATGCAACAATGATTGAGATCAAACATAATCCGCTGTTTTCCCCTATCCATTTGACACCTGATGAACTAAATGTATATTACGAAAGCTTATATACTAAGGTTCAACAGTATTCTTTTTCTATTCCTAATTGTAATAATAAGTTAATTTACCTTGCGTTAGAGATGCTTAAACCAAATCGTATTGAGCGCAAAGGTTTGATAACCGCATTTTTTGAGTTATCGGAGCTTTATTTCGAACAGAAAAGTAACATTGGTTTTCCCCATGATTTTTTTCGTTCATTACAGCCTCGTCATTCTGACTTTGAGAATGTATTTTGTTATAGGGAACAGGCCCATTTTGGGGGCGATGGCAGCTGTTCGAGCTTTAGTGAAATTAGAGAGTCAGATATTCTGTATTAAACGCTCTAGTCTAGCGTTTGAATCAATATTTATATGTTAGAATTCCTGCAAACTGCATAAGGTATTCATATGACAAACAAAGCCCCTTTTATCCTAGTCGACGGTTCTTCTTATTTATATCGCGCCTTCCATGCATTACCGTCACTGACCAATTCTAAAGGACAACCCACCGGTGCTATTTATGGTGTGACTAATATGCTGAAAAAAATCATTCAAGACTACCAGCCAGAGCACATGGTGGTGGTCTTTGATGCCAAAGGCAAAACTTTTCGTGATGATTTATATAAAGAATACAAAGCCACTCGCTCGCCAATGCCGGATGATTTGCGCTCACAAGTACAGCCTTTGTATGAAACGGTAGCAGCAATGGGGTTGCCGATGTTGATTATCGACGGAGTTGAGGCCGACGATGTGATTGGCACTTTGGCCGAGCAAGCGACTCAATTAAAAATGGAAACGCTAATTTCTACTGGTGATAAAGACATGGCACAATTGGTGAACGAGCATGTTCGCTTAATCAACACCATGACAGATACTGAAATGGATTACGCTGGGGTGGTTGAAAAATTTGGCGTGCCACCAGAACGCATTATTGATTACTTAGCATTAATTGGCGATAAAGTTGATAATGTTCCTGGCGTTGATAAATGCGGCCCAAAAACGGCGGTGAAATGGTTAGCAGAATACGACACGATAGAAGGCGTTATGGAAAACGCGGAGAATATCAAAGGTAAAGTGGGTGAGAATCTACGAGCTGCATTGAGCTATTTACCCTTGTCGAAAGAGTTGGTTACGATTAAACTCGATGTGAAACTCGATCAAACACCAGAGACTTTGAAGCCAAAGTCTATTGATAAAGAAAAAATAGTTGAGTTGCTAAAAGAATTTGAATTTAAATCGTGGTTAAGCTCAACCTTAGATGATGAGCCGGAAGCCGTTAATGAGCAAGCTAATGTAGAATATGAAACGGTGTTAACCGAATCACAGTTTAGTCAATGCTTGAAACGTATTGAGAGTGCGGAGTTGTTCTCGTTTGACACTGAAACCACAAGTTTAAATTATGTTAATGCTGAAGTAGTTGGTCTTTCTATTGCAGTAGAGCCGCATAAAGCCGCCTATATACCATTGGCTCATGATTATGAAGACGCACCAAAACAACTTGATCGCACTTGGGTGTTAGCACAACTCAAGCCTATTTTAGAAAGTACTAAGCACTATAAAGTTGGCCAAAATTTAAAATATGATATGAATGTGTTGCGTAAATATAATATTCAATTACAGGGTATAGCGTTTGATACCATGTTGGAATCTTATTGTTTAGATAGTGTCGCAAATCGACATGATATGAATACTTTAGCCTTAAAATATTTAGGTCTCAGTACTATTCACTTTGAAGATGTTGCCGGAAAAGGCGCAAAACAAATTACCTTTAACCAAGTGCCTTTAGAGAAGGCGAGTGATTACGCCACCGAAGATGCCGATGTGACATTGCAGCTACACCATAAATTATGGCCATTACTTAAAGCTGAAAAAGGGCCAAGTGATATTTTTCGTGAGTTAGAGGTGCCGTTAATTTCAGTTTTATCGAGCATGGAAATGACTGGTGTTTTAATTGATAGTCATAAGTTAGAGAAGCAATCGGCAAAGCTGGCCGAGCAATGTGAGGCATTACGCGAAGAAGCCTACAAGCTTGCAGGTGAAGAATTTAATATCGATTCACCAAAACAATTACAAGCGATCTTATTTGAAAAGTTAAAGTTACCTGTTATTAAAAAAACGCCGAAAGGTCAGCCCTCAACAGCCGAACCTGTCTTGCAAGAATTAGCATTAGATTATCCATTACCAAAATTATTAATTGAGTATCGTACTGCGAATAAGTTAAAAACAACTTATACCGACAAGCTGCCTTTATTAGTTAATGAAAGCACGGGTAGAATTCATACTTCTTATAATCAAACAGTGGCCTCAACTGGACGTTTGTCATCGTCTGATCCAAACTTACAAAATATTCCAGTGCGCACAGAAGAAGGCCAAGCTATTCGCGCCGCGTTTATTGCGCCGGAGGGTTATCAATTAATCTCGGCTGACTACTCACAAATTGAGTTGCGTATTATGGCGCATTTGTCACAAGATGAAAGCTTGTTGAATGCTTTTGCTCATGGGCTTGATGTGCATAAAGCAACGGCGGCCGAAGTTTTTGGTGTGCCATTAGAGCGTGTCACAGATGATATGCGGCGTAAAGCAAAGGCGATTAATTTCGGTTTAATCTATGGCATGTCGGCTTTTGGCCTAGCCAAACAAATTGGGGCCGGTAGACATGAAGCACAAGAGTATATTGATATTTACTTTGACCGCTACCCAGGTGTAAAAAACTACATGGACAAAATGCGAGCCAAAGGCCGAGCCGAAGGTTATGTTGAAACACTTCGTGGCCGTCGTTTATATTTACCAGAAATTAATTCACAAAATAAAATGCGCCAGATGGCTGCCGAGCGAGTTGCTATCAACGCGCCTATGCAAGGCACAGCTGCAGATATTATCAAGCAAGCGATGCTTGATGTTGATGCTTGGTTAATAAAAAACAACAAAATCGACGCGAAAATGATTATGCAAGTACATGATGAGCTAATCTTAGAAGTCGCCGATAAAGACGTGGCTACTGTGCAAGAACAGTTACCCAAAATCATGAGTGAAGCTGCTAATCTTAGTGTTAGGTTAACGACTTCTGTCGGCGTGGGGCAAAACTGGCGGCAAGTGCATTAAGTGTTTCTGTTTGGGTGAAATTTTCTGAGCTTTATTCTTGTACGGTTGTGCTCATTATTAGCCATATTATCTTGGGTGCTGGGTGGATAATATTAAATATTTAGTCTAGAGTTAATAACGAGCGGGGGAAATGTTCAGGATCACTACAACGGAGAGTAGTATGAAGGCGATAGCCAACATAATCATTATATCTATTTTATCATTAGGTTTCACTGCATACGCTAAGATGGCGACAGATGCGCAAATAAAAGTTACTTCAGCAAACTATCTAAAAGTTATAGACGAGCTTTCTAAGAGTACGGTTAACTCTAGCTCTACGACTGATAATGGTATTAGAACGGACTTTTACTTAGCAACAACTCACATGGAGATAAGACCTCCAGCTCCACCTCTTCCCCTGGAGCCAACTTCTGGTCTCCCCGAGCGCCCGCTTGATCGATGGGCTAAGTCTCCTAATGAAGTCAATATCTCAAATGAAAATGAAAAGGCAGGAGAAGTAAAGTTATTAGTTCGTAAAGCATTATTTAGTGCGTTTGGCGGTGAGAATATGAATGCTGTTTCGATCAGGGATGATAAGGGGAAGTTGGTGTTACACAAAAGGACCCGAACTATTCTTGCTAGTGAAAATGATGGCCTGTTTGTTACTGCAAGGTCTCTTGTGACCACTTCTATTGAGCCGCTCGATATAAGCGTAAAATCCATAAAGGATGCAGGAAGCAGAGCAGGTGCGATGAAACAGTTAATTGCTAGTCTAAAAATGTTTCCAGGAGTACATTCTGAAGTGATGAAGAATTATCTAGCACGATACAAGCAAAAAAACGCTAGCTTAATAGAGTTTCTTAAGACAGCTTCTCCGGTAGAAATCTCAAAAATTCCTCTGAAATCACGAGACATACTGAAGCATATGGAATACGAGATGAAAGCAACAGACCAAAAAACACAATCCGGACGTGGTAATGTAACTAAATTTCATCCCATAATTCTAGCTCCTTTGAAAACCAATGGCCTGATAGTGGAGCCTGAGGGAAAAATTAGTGGCCCAATAACGCAGCCTGAGGAAAGAAAAAGTGGCCCCCCAATGACGGGGACTGCTAATAAAATAATCATTGATCCGGTAGGTATGCTCTAATGAGAAAGTCGCTCGTAGGCTAAGAAACCCTATAGACTTAGAAAAAGGTAAAGCTAGTTTGCGTTAGTACTTTTTTTGCTTAGGGTTTGAATATCTATAAGTTACGAAAAGCAAAATTCCGGTAGTTCCGTAATGGATGCCGGAGTTTTTTTGTTTCTGAAACAGGCTTAATAGTTATTTTAACAAGCTTAATTTAATAGTGAAACATTATGCTTTAGACGATTGATTGCCAAGAAATCTACAATGCTCTTGTCTCGATTTTTTTATAGAGGGAAAGTTACACTGCTTTGCCCTGTAAGGAAGAGAACATAAAACACATTTTTCGCGATGCTTATTCTAAAGCTTGCTACGAATGATCTCATCATTTTTGGTGAGCATATCAAGTATATTCCAATGATGGCAGTCTAGTCTTATTATATCAATATTTTTTTGTGTGCACTGGCTTATTGTACTTTCTGCACTTTCAAGGAAATTTGATTTAAGATATGTTTTATAAAAATGATATTTTTGAGATGGCTTTTGAATTGCTTTAAATAACACTATCTCTGTATGCATTAAGTCAGCAGACAGGTCGCTAATTCACTTTGTGCTGGAATACCAGATATAACCTTATCAATATAATCTTGTGGATATTTTTTCTTTTTAGCCATTATCTTAAATCGTTTTTTGCTTTTTTCTATTTGTGGTACGTCGATAGGACTGGGTATTTTGGTATCGAACAGTATTATCTGTATGTTTGTAAATGAAAGACTCTCCAAGTGACAAGCGATCTCGAGTGCTATTAAACCACCAAGAGACCACCCACATAACGTTATTTTTTGCTCGCGATTTACTAAATAAACTTCTATTTTTGACAGGTATAATTTTGCTAACTCAGATAAAGAACTAATTTTATCTTCAGCGCTTAGATTATGATTTTCTATCCCAATACAATTTTTGTGTGACGACAACTTATCTGCCAAAGGCTGATAAACCTCACAACCACTATTACTTGGGTGGATGAAAAATAAATTTTCTTTCATATCGCTTATAGGCGTTAATGGTTTCAACAGCTTACAATTATTCTGGCTTACTCTATATTCATTTATTATTCTGACTAACTGTTCTATTGTTTTAGCTTTAAAAAGATCGCTGACGGTTAACGTTATGGCTAGAGATTTATTTATTTCACCAACACATTGTATCGCTAGCAGTAAATGACCGCCAAGTTCAAAGAAATCATCTGTGCTTTTTATAATATTAACACCCAATAAGTTTGTCCATATAGAATGTATTATGTTCTCTATATTGTTTTCCTGTCTAATATTCTTAGAAGAGATGCTTTGTAAATCATCAACGGTTTGATGTTTATACATAATTTTTTGTGTTTTAGGCTCGTCTATCCAACAACGAAGGCGCTCAAACTGATAACCGGGGATTCGGGTGATAGATAGATCTTCATTCTTATGGGTTTTATTCCATTGAATAGGGTAGCCATAACACCATAGCCTTCCTAAGGCTTGATAAGCTTGTGATTGTGTCTGATTATTTATTTTTGTTAAGCTACTCACGGTTAAAAAAGCAGCATCATTTTCATCATGATGTTGACGTACAAACGATGTCAAGACAGAACCTGGGCCAATTTCTAAGAAAATAGAGTTTTTCTCTTGTCTTATTAGTGTCTCAATACCTTTTGAGAACTGTACAGGTTGTCGTAATTGCTCTGCCCAATAGGCTGCAGAAATTGCTTCTTGATTCGAGATGATGTCTCCGCTAACATTTGAAACGAATGGGATTATAGGTGGTAAAAGTGTAAAGTTTGCGATGAATTTTTCGAGTGGGATTTTTATTTCTTCCATCATGGAAGAATGAAAGGCGTGAAATGTTTTAATGACTTTGAAATTTATTCCTTTTTCTTCAAAAGTTTTTTGATGGCGCAAGATGGATTTTTTTGAGCCTGATATGACACAATGGTTTGGACTATTCACAACCGATATTGCTACATCATGAGCCAATGATTCTTGCACCTTCAGAGACGATTGTTGGATCGACAGCATGCAGCCACAAGGCATTGACTGCATCAATTCACCACGTTTAACAACAATTTTCAGTGCATCTTCTAACGTGAATACACCCGCTAATGTTGCTGCCACGTATTCTCCTAAACTATGTCCAATAGTTGCTGTTGGTGTTATGCCCCATGTTTCGAATTGTTTAGCTAGTGCATAAGAGATAGAGAATAATAGTGGTTGTGTCCACTCAGTATTATTCAATAAGACTTCAGAGTTCTGAGCGTTACTTTCAGGAAAAATTATTGATTTAGCATCAAACAGTTTGATTCGAGAAATAATCTCTAAGCATTGATTAAGGGTCGTCGAAAACTCAATGTTTTCATCATATAAATTTTTTTCCATGTTTACATATTGTGTTCCTTGTCCTGGAAACATAAAAATAATGGAGGGATTTTTTTTATGGGTTTTTATGGGGGAAGACCTCACCTTTAAATGTTCGATTGCTTCAGTCTTATTGCTGCAAACAATGAATTGACGATATTTAAAGTGTTCACGTCGAGACTGTAGTGTAAAAGCGATATTAGCGAGGGATATGTTATCGTGCTTTTGTAAATATTCAAGCAATGCTTGTTGGTAAAGCAATAGTGATTTTTCTGTTTTTGCTGACAAAGGTAATACGTGTGATTGCATAACCTGTTTTTTGTTTTCTGACTGAGGATATTCTTCTAAAATAACATGAGCATTAGTACCACCTATGCCAAAAGAACTCACACCCGCACGGCGGGGATGGTCATGTCGTTTCCATGAAGATGATTGTGTTGCTATTTTAAATGGCGTGTTATCAAAATGAATTTCTGAATTTTCTGCAGAGAAATTAATTTACGCAGGAATAATTTTTTCTTCAAGCATCATGCTCGTTTTAATAAAACCTGCGACACCTGCAGCTGTATTAGCATGACCTATATTGGCTTTAACAGCACCTAAAATACAAGCAGATTGCCGCTGTCCAACCGAATTTTCAGTAAAAGCATCACTCAATGCTGCTATTTCAATAGGATCGCCTAAGGCCGTCCCTGTTCCATGACATTCGACATAATCAATGGTCTCAGAGGTGATCCCGGCTTGTATCTGTGAATTCAAAATACATTCTGTTTGTCCAATAACGCTTGGAGCGCTAAAGCTGACCTTACGATTACCATCATTGTTAGAAGAATAACCTTTAATTACACTATGGATGTGATCTTTATCTTCAATCGCGTCGGATAGGCGCTTCAATAACACCACACCTACACCTGAACCACTAACAGTGCCACTAGCTTTTTCATCGAACGGACGACAATGTCCATCTTTAGAAGAAATCATACCTTCTTTATAAACATACCCATGTTGAGTAGGCAAAGCAAAACTAACGCCGCCTGCGAGAGCATAGTTGCAAGATTTTAAACTCAAATTTTTACAGGCTTCAACAATGGAAACGAGCGAAGTCGAGCAGGCTGTATTAATATTAATCGCAGGCCCATTTAGACCTAACATATAGGACATTCTAGTCGCTAAAAAATCTTTATCATTGAGTTGACGTAGCTCCCAACGACTTCTGTCAGCATATTCTTCATTATTCGCAATATGTTGAGTATAGTACTGTCCAGAACTACAACCAGCAAAAACACCAATTGATTCTGTTTCACGTTGAGTAATGATGCCGCCTTGCTCTAAGGCCTGCCAACAATGTTCAACAAATTTACGTAATTGCGGATCCATCAAGCTTGCTTCTTTAGGTGATATTTTCCAAAAAAGTGGATCAAACATATCGATGTCTGAAATAAGACCTCGTGAAGGAATATAATTCTTTTTATTTCTAATATTAGGATCGATATTTAAAGAAACAATTGTTCTTTCATCCAGGGTGGTAATGCATTCTTTTGCATCACGTATGTTTTCCCAATAACTTTCTATATTGTTACAACCTGAAAATTCACCAGTGTAAGCAATTACAGCTATGTCGGTTTCAAGAACAGTAGGTTTTAAAGATTTTTTTTCTTGACTTATCTTGGTTTTGAAAATGTGCTGAATAAGTTTCTATGGTTGGGTATTTAAATAAATCTGTTATTTTTACATTATTAAGTTTTAAACCTTTTTCAATTTTTTGTTTTAATTGAAGGGGCAAAATGGAGTTTCCGCCTAAGTCAAATAAGTTGTCATCTATATCAAACTCTTTCACAATCAACAACTTTTCCCATATCAGATGAATTATTTTTTGTGTAGAATTAAGTGGTTTTTTATTTTTACGAATTTTGTTCGTTTTGGAAATGTAGTTGTTAAAATGTTTCTCTAATGATTTCTCATCTACCTTGCCATTAGTCGTGATGGGTATAGTTTCAATTTCTATAAAAAAGCTTGGGCATATATAAGAAGGCAGTTTTGATAATAAAAATTCTTTCAAGTCACTGGTAGTGATAGTAGGGCTAGAAGTCGTGACATAAAAAAGAACGAGAAGTTCTCTTTCACCAATATTTTTTATTTGTGCAACACATTGTTCGATCCCGGATTTTTTTGATAAGACAGCATTAATCTCACTCAACTCAATTCTGTAACCATGTAGTTTCACTTGCGAATCATTACGCCCGAGGTATTCAATATTGCCATCTAATAGTCTACGCGCTAAATCGCCGGTTTTATAAAGCAGTTTTCCTTCAGTAAAAGGGTTGTTAATGAAACGTTCTTTTGTTAGCAGAGGTTGATTCAAATAACCACGCGCAAGCCCTGCACCACCAATATATAACTCACCCATAACTCCGAATGGGACCGGCTGCATATTCGCATCTACAATATAAAGATTTTTGCCTGCATATGCTTGTCCAATTATTTGAGACTCAATCGGTGCGTCGATGTGGTATAGACAACTCCCAACAATATTTTCAGTCGGACCATATTGATTATATAAATGTATACGCTTGTTTTTAATCAGTGAGTTGACCATGTCTAGAGAAAAAGTTTCACCGCCCATCACAATAGATAATTCTTCGGCGTGATGCTCAAGTACTTGCGCTATTAACGATAACATTGCCGGAGTTGCTTTTATCAAATTGACATGGTGTTGATACAGTAACGCTTGATACGTTTCTGGTGAAAAATGACGTAAAGCCGCGGTGATGATAACAGTACCTTCGTTAAATAGTGGTGCAAGCAATGTTGGTAATGAAGCATCAAAGGCATAGGATAAAGTGAATATGGATATACAAGCTTTGTTATCTAATAATACCTCACTAAAAGTATTAATATAATAGACAATATCGTTATGCTCAACCATGACACCTTTAGGTTTCCCAGTGGTGCCTGATGTGTAGATCACGTAGGCTAGATGATGTGCTGTAGGTTGAGTATCAAGTCGTGTGATGGGAGCATTAGTATAAGTAGGTCCATCAAGAGCAAGACAGTGAATATGGGTCATTGTTTCTATGCGAGGCAACAATGCTAACTGGGTAAGTATCAAGGCTGCATTACAGTCCTCAAGAATAAATTGAATTCTAGCATCCGGATAATCGGGCTCTATCGGTACATAAGCCGCCCCCGCTTTTAGTATGCCTAAAATCCCGATAACCATATCAAGAGAGGGTTCAACACAAATCGTTATTAGAGTATCAGCTTTTAATGGTTGGTTTTTCGTTCGTTGGTATTCATCTTGGATATGATGCGCTAGCTGATTAGACTTAGAATCTAATTCAGCATAGGTAAGGGTTTTATCTTCAAACACCAAAGCTGTCGCATTAGGTGATGTCGCCACACTGTTGGCAAATAAAGAGACTATGGTGGCGGTTTGATCGAAGTCTGTTTCTGTTTGGTTCCAATCGTAAACCAGGGTTTGGTATTCTTTATTACCTAAGAAATTAAAATTCAAGTTGTTATAAGTAGAAAAATGAGTGAGGGAGTTTTTGAAATGTTCAATTAATCTTTCGATTTGATGTTGAGCTAAAACGTCATCTCGATATTTTATGTTGATGTCATAATTATTTTCATTCTCGTTATATTCAAATGCTATAGAAGCGTTAGCAATGGATATGTCATAACGATTTTGCACGGCTATATGGCAGTTGTCAAATGATAGTGCTAATATTTTTAGATTAGTTTGTGCAAACCCTATATTTAAGTTTTCGATAGGAGCATAATTAATTATTGTTTCTATCGGTAAATCTGCATAGTTAACTTTAGGCCCTGGCTTTAAAGATTTAATGTGTAGCTGTAATTTTTCACCTAAGCTTTGTAGAGTGTCATTATCATCAATTGAAAATGGATAAAGGTAAGTGTTAACTTGTGCGCCACAATATAATTTTTGGCCTTGTTTTATTGCTCTAGGGTAGCGAATAGTAAGGCGCTCTTGGTTACAGTATCGTGCTAACAGTATTCCCCAAACAAGCATAAAGTAATTGTTGATAGTGAGTGGTTGACGATTTTTGAAGCTGCCTTTATTAATCTTAAATCGTACATTGGCATGTGAGACTGTCTTTAAAGAGCTTAATGAGGGGAGATTATTTGAGAGTGGCGCATTTTTTAATTTATCTTCCCAAAAGTCTATTGTCCCATGCTTTGTGGTGGTTTTAATTTTTGTTTCGATGCGCTCACTTAGCTTTTGTATATCTTGTTTCTGTTTAGAGATGAGCAGGCTATTATTAATGGTTTTATTATAGTAAGACGATATTGTGTCAATATATTCATCAAAACTAGAACCATCGATTAACACGTGATGCATTACCATTAAGAAATTATATTGATTCGGCCCATTTTTAAATAAGCCAAAGCGGTATAAAGGGCCTTTCTCGAGATTAAATGGGTTATAGGAAAATTCATGCTCGAGTTTATTTGAGTCAAATATTATAAGCTTTAATGTTGAATCGTTTTTCTGCCAGTATAATTTTTCATTGTCATAAACTAAATGACTATTGAAAATGACATGATCAGTTACAAATTGCTTTAAAGCTTTTTGCAGGTGAACTATATCTAAATCACCAACAATTTTTTGATCAAATACAATGTTATAATCAGAGCGCGAGGGCGCCTTTTGATATTCTAAATAAAATGAAAATAAATCGGGTGAGGCTAAGATCAAACTTAAGTTCCTTTTCAGTTTTTACAAAAATCAGTATATCTGAATACTTTTTTCCCATGATATGGTTTCAGGTGAAATTATTTCTCGACTGCAAGCCTAATTTATAAATAAGCTGTAGCAAAAAAGTTAATCTATCAGAAAAAGCTCGCTATATGAGTTAATTTAAAATATCTTTTGTTTGCGGACAGCCCATTAAAACAACGAGCTCACGGTTACCTTGGTAAGATAACCGGCCGTGAGCATATTGTAAATTATCAACGACGAGAATATCAACTTTATTTAGCAAGATACTCTGTTTGTTTTTTTGATAGCTATCATATATTAATTTATTTTCTTCATCCGTAAACTGAGTATCCTCATCCCAGGTGCTAGAAAAATAGCCTTTAGTCTTTGCCGGTTTTGTACGCTTTCTAAACATACTTGCTGTCATGATGTATTTTTGTTGTTTAGTCTGCTGATCATAATTTAATACTTTATATGAAGTAGTGACTTGCATTGTATCGTTATCAATCCATAAAAAGTTGTCCTTACCAAATTGTGCTAAGGCTTTTTTTACAGCTTCTTTTTCATCCTGTGTGTCCCATGCTTTTTGCCATGTTCTAACATGCTCTTTTTGACTGTCTTCAAGTAGTTTTTCTGAAGGAAGAATATACTTAATAGTGAATGTTGCGTTCAATAATTTTGTTCGTGTTGTTTCCGGCAGTTCATTTAACATTGAACTTAAGTTACATAAAGTTGATTCACCACCTTGCTCTGTGGGAGATTTACATAAGAAGGCAATACGACGAGGGTATTGGTTTTCGTACCATTTTTCTTGGTGCAAAATTAATTCATCTTCTGGATCAGATAACTTTCCAACCGTGTATACGTTCTTTGCAAGCTCTGTTCTAAGTTGACCAAATGTGCCGTATTTCATAGGCTCTTTCACGAAAAGTGACTTCATGCTTGAGAAATCTTCGAATGACATGCCGGTATTTCGAAATAGGATATTTCCATGCCGGGATAACATATCGGTAACCATAGTTGCATCGACACGTGTCTTTAGGTCATGCTCACAATCAAAAATATTCATGTTTTTCTCCATATAATAATAACATCAGAAATGTAATGATGCTAGATCAACTGACCATTGCTCCTCTTAATTACTTTCTTTTTAGATGGAAGACCATAAGGTCTGCTTTCTCAAGCAGGCTACAGATTGTCTTCGATTAAAAGATAGCAGACAATTTAGATCTAGAGCTATTATGTACAATATTAAATCAGTTTATTGACGAATAAAATGTTGCTTATCCAGATTTTAATGTAAAAACTCTTGTATCAACGTAATGGATACTGGAGTTTTTACATTTCTAAATCTGCTTTAACGGCTTTTTCTATCAAGTTCAATTTAAGAGTAAATCATTGAAAAATATTGATTTTTGGCATATTATGCTGTAATGAATCGATTAGCACTAGGACAAAAAATAATCACGACAGGCGTGGCACTGTTGTTAGTGTTGTTTTCAACGGTGGCTAGTGCAAATCATGAAAAAGTGATTTCCATGACCTTACCAGAAGCGGTTGCCTTTGCTTTACATCATAATTCCACTATTGAAAGTGCTTATTTACAGCGTGTGCTTGATAAATTTACGCTAGAATTAGCTAAAGATAATTATCGCATTCAGCCTTCTTTTTCATTCGACACTGTAACAAGTTCTTTACCTAAGGCATTTAAAATGCCAGGTGAACGCCAATATGGTGTGACGCCCGGGATGACTTGGAATACACCGTACAGTACGCAATTCGCATTTGAATGGAGTAATACCTTGAGCAATGGCTACTACGGTGATGCTGAATCACTGACGGTAACGCAGCCTCTCTTAAAGGGCTTTGGCAAGCGTATTGCATCAGCCCCATTGAATGATGCTTTGGATGCTGAAATTCAAGCTAAACTAACATTGCGACAAACGTTAATTTCAACGATTACTTCTGTGATTAACGATTATTTAGCATTAGAACAAACTCAGATGACGATTAAGAATAGTTATCACACGTTATTTAAAAATAAACAACACTTGCAGCAGGATGAATTGAAGGTTAGAGCGGGTGAGTTAGCTCCGACTGAGCTTGCGCAAGATAAATATCAAGTCGCGCAACAACGTGTGCAAATTGGCGACACAGAAAATTCGATTAAATCAGCTAGGGTTAAGCTTGAAAATGATTTGGGACTAGATAACACCATCACTTTAAAACTACCAACGCAGGTTGATGTGCCTCATGTTGTACCCAATAAGTCCATGTCAGAAAAGATTGCTTTAGCCAATAATATTAGCTACCAAGAAGATTTACTCAGTATTAAGCAAAGTAAGCGCAGTTTATTAGAGGCTCGGGATAATGCACGTTGGGATTTAAACATGACAGCCACAGCGGCACGCTCTAGCACGCACTTTAGCGGTGGTGGTGAGTCTGACAGTGGTTTACCATTACCGCCAAGTTCTAATACTGTGGTGAATGATAATCAGGTGGGTTTAAGTTTATTGATGCCTATTGGTGAGCAGCGTTTACAAAACAAGCAATCGATTGCTTCAGCACGTTTGGCGGTGCGTAATAATCAGATTAAATTACGCCAGGATAAAATGAGCTTATTAAATCAAATTGATGATCAAATTGAACGAATTAAAGAAGGTGAGATCAATATTAAACTGGCGAAACAAGCTTTAGCTTTGCAAGCAGAAACTCTAGAGGTGACTCGTGAAAAAGTTAAATACGGCATGAGCTCTAACTTTGAGTTGTTTTCTCAGCAAGATGCATACACGCAGGCAAATCAGGCCGTCGTTAATAATAAAATTTCTTATTTAAATGATTTAGCCAGTTTTGACGAGCAGTTAGGTACGACGCTAGATACGTGGCATGTCAAAGTAAAATATTAAACTTGAGAGTAAATAATGAAACTAAAATCAGCATTGAGTATTATTTATGTCGCATGCAATTTGTGTGCGTTTTTTCCATTAATGGTGCAGGCTAAATCAACGACACCGATCTTCTATACTGTCAAAGCTTCGCAACCGACCAATTCATATTTATATTTCCAAGGGAATGTACAGCCGATTAGCCAGCATGATGTTTTGGCGCCGATTGCCGGTATTGTTAGCAGTAAAATAAACTTTACCTACGGTGATAAAGTTAAGAAAGGTCAGTATTTGTTTTCGGTTACACCAAGTGGGCAAGAAAATACTTATCGACAATCCTTGATTGCTTACTTGCGTGCTAAGAGTACTTACAACACGACAATCACTAAATTTTCCGGCCAAGACTTGTTGTACAAAAAAGGTATTATTTCACGTAATGATTACACTCAGTTTAAAGATAATATTGTTAATGAAAAATTAGCGACGCAAGAAGCGTATTATAATTTGCAAGGTGTTGTGAAAAAAATCAATAGTGATCAAAAAGTTGATACCACTATTTTACAGAATATTGAAAATCTAAGTATTAGTGATCAAAAGGTTTATAGCGAATTAAATCGTAGCTTTGATGAAGTGAAAATATATTCTCCTACTGATGGCATTGCTTTGTTGCCTAAAAAAGAAAGTTCGAGCGATAGCGAAGGGAGTTCTGATCCTTTGCATAAAGATAGCGTATTGAAATTGAATCAAGTTTTACTTATGGTTGGTGATTTTTCAGGCTTGCAAGTGAGTGTTGATGTTAGCGAAGTGAGTATTAATAAAATTCGTAAAGGTCAGCCTGTGATGATAACAGGTCCCGCTTTTCCAGGTATTACGCTACAAGGTAATGTAACGGCAATTTCATATCAAGCGAAAAATGATAGTTCTGGTAGTGGCTTGCCG
>JAWUYR010000037.1:0-13783 GCA_034110705.1 Gammaproteobacteria bacterium
CGCACTAACTCAATCACCATAAAGTCAATGCCTACTGCCTGCATTTTTTCAAATTTGATTTTCATTAGACCATTCTATCCTATGCTCAGAAAGTTGTAAAAAAAACAACGAAACTTCACTCACCAGACTCCGCATGCTAAAATCCCACTATGACAAAACGCAAATACTATCTCTTAGGTTTAATCATCTGTGCTCTTTTACTCGGCACGGTTTATTATTTCCAATACGCACGCCACATGGCACCATGTCCATTGTGCATTATGCAGCGCGTCGCCTACTATTTACTTGGCATCACTTGCCTTATCGCCGCTTGCCACAATCCAAAACAAACCGGCCAACGGGTTTATGCGACATTATTGTTAGTTTTTTCTGCCTATGGCTCTGGCATTGCTATTCGGCAGCTATATTTACAAAGCCTACCTTTTGGTCAAGCGCCTGCTTGTGCGCCTAGTTTAAATTTTATGCTAAAAAACTTTCCATTGCATGAAACCTTAAAAGCCATGTTCTATGGCAGCGGTGATTGCGCAGTGGTGCATTGGCAATTTTTAGGGTTAAGTATGGCAGGTTGGTCACTAGTATTTTTGGTGGGTTTCTTTATTGCAGCCGTGGTTTTATGGCTAAAAGCAAAAATAAAAATAAAAAAAGGGTGACTCCATGTCACCCTTTTTTAGCCACCTTGGCAAATTCTGCTCCCTGCAAATTTGGCTTCGTTGTCCTGTCGTACGGCTAGTTTATCCTTAAATTAGCTATATTTTCAGGCCTCTCTCCGCAACGCCGAAGCCAGTGTAACAAAATTCTTTTATCAAGCAATAGTGATTTTGTCCTTATAAAACAATGTGTTACTAGTATACTCCCCTAATTTATTTTGTAAGTCATTGATTTATATAAGCCCCTATTTACTTAAAATGCACGGGCAAGCTTATCACTTACAGTAAAATAAGAAATATCTTACGAAAATAAAATAGTTTTTCGCCTTCCAGAACAAGTATTGGAGGGAATTTAATAATGCCATACTATATTTTGTGTAAGGAATTTTAAATGAATAATGTAGCAACAGCTTATAAAGCTCGGATGACCTTCACTCTTGCCTCTCGTAATGCTTTACCAATTTCTTCACCGCGCAAACCTTGCTCGGCAAATTCTTTTGCATTAATTAACTTTGCCGCCCTGAAAGCTTGTTCTAATTTACTCACTTGCTTAGGGGCAAAGTTCAGTGCTTGCATGAGTATTTTAAAATTGAGCAAGCGTTGTGGACGACGAAAAGCATCTAGTTGTTCCAGTAATTGGAAAAATTCTTCTGCACAGCTTAAGCTAGCAAACGAATCTTTTGCTCGTGCTGCTTGCACGGCTAATTGTTTGAATTCTGTGGGAACAACATAACATCGACATATTTTCTTAAGACTCTCAATACTCAGTGGCATCATGCTTGCGGCAAAGCGAATTTTTTGCTCGTCGTTATGCTTGCTGGCCAACACTATATTTTGAATAACAGCTTGATACTGTGCCGCAACCTCAGGCAACAAAACATCTAAAGCACCACACTCTTGTAGCACTTGAAAAAACATAGCTGGATCTTTTTCACCAAGGGCTTTGTGCCACTCTTGCCAAACACGTTCCGGTACAAGTGCATTGACTTCACCACTAGCAACCATGTCTTGCATTAATTTTACGGTGTCTTGTGCGACATTAAAACCAAGATGGGCAAACCTAGCCGAGAAACGTGCTAAACGTAAAATACGCACAGGGTCTTCGGCAAAAGCCGGCGAAACATGGCGTAATACTTTGTGAGTAATATCTGCTTGACCATTATAAGGATCAATTAATCTACCTAAGTCATCTTGGGCAATCGCATTTATGGTTAAGTCACGACGCTGTAGATCTTCTTCAATAGTGACTTCTGGTTCGGCGTAAAAACTAAAACCACTATAACCAGGCGCTGTTTTACGCTCGGTTCGCGCTAGTGCATATTCTTCATGAGTTTCTGGATGTAAAAAAACAGGGAAATCTTTGCCAACCTGCTGGTAGCCTTGGTCTAGCAATTGTGTTGAGGTTGCTCCGACAACCAACCAATCTTTTTCGTAAACGGATAAACCTAATAATTTATCGCGTACAGCTCCACCGACTAAATAAACCTGCATTATTAACCTTCTAATTCTTTAACCAAAATCGCATCTTTTTCTTGCCACAAATTATTCAACCATAACTGAAACTGTTTACGAAACTCTTTGTCATTTTGATAGTCACCAATAATATTAGGTGTGATTGGAATTTTTCGTAAATATACTTTAATCCGAGAAACCCTACCGCAGAACACATCCCATAACGAGGAGAGCCCTTTGGGATAAATAACGGTAACATCAATAATCTCATGCAGCTGATCGCCCATTGCTTGTAAAGTATAGGCGATGCCGCCTGCTTTTGGTAACAGCAAATGCTTAAACGGCGATTTTTGGCCATCGTGTTTACTTTGTGTAAAACGAGTTCCCTCAACAAAGTTCATTACTGAAATTGGCATATGCTTAAATTTCTCACAGGCTTTTTTTGTGGTCTCTACATCTTTACCGCACAGATGAGGTTTTTTGCGTAACTGTGACTTGGTGAAACGTTTCATAAATGGATAATCTAAAGCCCACCAAGCAAAGCCGAGTAATGGCACGTAGATTAATTCTTTTTTAAGAAAGTATTTTAATAATGGGATTTTTTGATTCAATACTTGGCCTAACACAACAATGTCTGCCCATGACTGATGGTTGGAAACCACTAAGTACCAATCATCCATTTTTAAATCAACATCACCAACAATGTCCCATTTAATATTAAGACAAATATTAGACATTACATTATTACTGACCATCCAATAGCTTGAAATATCATCAAGAATACCCGTGCAACCGCGGCGCATGTAAGCATTTGGCATAAGCAGTTTGAAAAAAGCGATGATAAAGAAAAAGAACATCCAGAAAATAGTGTTTAAACAAAATAATAGCATAGCCAAAACGCCTAATACTGGGCCAGGTAAGAATTTAAGCATAAAGTTCTCTTTGGTTGGATAAGGCCGCAATCTTAGCTTAATTAGCCCTATTTTAACACTCCTAAAGCTAAATCTTACTAGAGTTGAACGATTAGCATTGTCGCCTCGTCACAATATGGTTAGAATCAGCTTATGGGAAAACATCGACTCAATAAGCGCCAAGCCACACGCATTAAGAAGCATCAGCAAGAAAAACGCACTCGGCAAGAAAACTCCACAGACAGTGATGGCCATGTTAGTGCTATTGAGCAAGGCTTGGTTGTGGCGCATTATGGGCGACATGTCGACATCCAAAATCAAGAAGGTGCTGTAATACGTTGCAATTTGCGACAGCATCTCGGAGCCATCGCTGCTGGTGACGGGGTCTGCTGGCAAACAAATGAATTAGGCGAAGGTGGCGTTGTCACGGCCGTGAATCCACGACACAGTGAATTATTTCGCTACAATAAATTTGAAGGTAATAAGCTCGTCGCTGCCAATGTTGATCAGCTCATCATCGTCACGGCAATTGAGCCACCACGCGCGTTAAATGTTGTTGATCGCTATTTATTATTAGCTGAGCTACAACACATTAAACCGATTATTGTATTTAATAAAATTGACTTAGTTGATGTCGAAAACTTAACCGACATTCAAGAATTTTTAGACTATTACCAATCGATCGGTTATCAGGTTTTATATACCAGTAGTATAAACAAAGAAGGCATTACTGAGTTGCAAAACATTATGCAACAACAATCATCGGTTTTTGTTGGTTTGTCTGGTGTTGGTAAATCATCATTAGTCAATGCGCTGATCCCTGGTGTTGAACTGATTACAGGTGAGCTCTCTGAGGTTTCACGCGAAGGTAATCATACAACAACAACAGCAAGATTAATTGATTTAAGCGGTGGCGGCAATATCATTGATTGCCCAGGTATTCGCGAACTCGCTATCGGTGGTTTAACACCACAACAAGTTTTAGATGGTTTTATTGACTTACGTAAGATTGCAACCCAATGTCAGTTTCGTGATTGTAGCCATACGCACGAACCTGCTTGTGCAATTTTAACGGCACTTGAAGCCGGGACGATAAACCCCGATCGCTTTGCCACTTATCAAAATATAATAATGAATTTGAATCAATCAAATTAAGTGAAAAATGCTAGCATAAATTAATCATCATATTTTAGGCCAATGAATCTGATCCAGTATTCATTAGAGTTCGTCTTTCTTCGGATGTTGATGGTGTGCTATCTCTTCTACCACATATTCTTTTACCTAAAGCCCATAAGGTGCTCGGAATATAATTAGCCAAATAAGCACAAACAATGGCACACTGCAAAGAAGGGGCTTGTATATTCGCAACATTTAAAGAAACATTGTTAATCGTTGTGTTTGCCATGCTCTCACTATAGGTCATCTCAACAGCCCCCCCCATGAACTCCATGAACATAGCCATCATGGGTAATAACATTATGATGTTAATCATAAATTTTATGATATTCACTGGGTGAAATATTAACTTAAAGGCCTCTTTTACATGGCCATCTTTAGCGCCATACACTTTCATAATGAAACGATGACATAAAGCCTCGGCCATGGCGAGCTGGTTACCATGAATGAATGCAGCAAAAGCGGCAGAAGGCACTGCTGAAAGAGATGCCGCCAAGTATGGCGTTACAGACTCTGGCATGACCTTATTCATTTGATCTTTTAGCTCTAGATTTAAACCCGACATTTGTTGTAAAGTCGCCGTGTAATAAGTATAAATTAAGAGTAATGGCATCATAAATCGCTTAACCCAGTTAGGATCAGTTCTCATTGTATGCCAGCAATCTCTAAAATGCTTTACCACATCATCACCAATATCATTACCATACATCATAAGATTAGAAACAAGTACTGCTCCACCGGCGCCATATGCAAAACCTGTAACCCCAGCCTCACTCAATTCCATTTCATTGAACGGCCAACTATCAAAAAGGCCTGGAAAAAATTTTATAGTTAAAAAAGCCCCAGGAATAGAAGCCGCCATCCGATATATTTTGCTTATTGTCGATGCACTTTTTATTACATCAGTGCTAGATTGCTTTGTAATTAGTTCTTTCAATCCTGTCAGAGCTAATCCAGCGAAGGTTAAACTTCCGGCGCTCGAAATGCCGATGTTAGCCCAATTATCACCATTTTGTAAAATGGCCCTACGCAACTCTGGACATAAGTAATTAAAATAAAGTTTATATTTCTCGCTTGTTGTATCTAAACCACCCTGATACATAGCTGGCATACCTTGGCAAATTGCTGCAGCAACAATAAAGCTTAACAAGAACACATAGAATGTTTCTTCCACGCCTGGACAAGACATTATTTTATCGTAATAACTTTTGGCTTTTTTTGCTTCTTCTTCTTCACGTGACATTTTATTAAACCTTTAAATATTAATGGGTAATGCTGAGCAAACAGCACGAAGTATTTTTCTAAAAAATGATAGCCTAAGTATCTGAGAAAATAATTTGTAAGAAACCAAGGCTGCCGTCTTTTATCACGCTAACAGTGAATAAAAAAATCGACCACACAGTGAAGGTTTAAACTAGAAGAAATTAACTTAATAAAAGCGAATATTCTTGTTCTTATTATTTTCCCTTATTATTTGTTTACAGCACTAAATTAATAGCTGATACTACCTATACTAAGAGTTTTTTGCAAGTTTTTTATACAATACCTTCGAAAAGTTGCACATGTAAATTTTCTAATAATTGTCTAAAATTATAATGACGTATTTAATTAAGATCTTTTGCAACCGTCAAACCAGCGTGCGATAATCGGCCAATGAAACAGAAACTCTTTATTACCCTACAAAAAATCCTCCCACAACATTTTTTATCTCGCCTAGGTGGTAAGATTGCTGAATGGCGCATGCCACAATGGCTATTGCAACGTATGCTTAATTGGTTTGTACGCCGATACAATGTTGATATGTCTCTCGCAAAGCATCCTGACTTAACTTTTTACCAAAGCTTTAACCAATTTTTTATTCGCCATTTAAAAGAAGGGGCACGACCAATTGCGCAAGGCATCGTGTCACCAGCCGACGGTACAGTCAGCGAGCTAGGTGAAATACACGAACAAAGTATTTTACAAGCAAAAAATATTGATTACACATTAGCGCAATTGCTTGGTGGAAATGCCACACTACAAAAAACCTTTACCAACGGAAAATTCGCCACGATTTATTTATCACCACGCGATTATCATCGGGTGCATATGCCTTATGCTGGTAAACTATTACAATCTATTTATGTTCCTGGTGACTTATTTTCAGTGAACCCGACTACGGTAAATAACGTACAAAATGTTTTTGCCCGCAATGAGCGCCTAATCAATATTTTTGAAACTGACCAAGGACCAATGGCTGTTATTTTAGTAGGTGCTATGTTAGTGGCTGGCATGGTCACAACTTGGCAAGGTAAAGTTGTGCCAAATCATTCTAGTAACGTGCAACAATGGAATTATGCCGAGCAAGATATTCACCTAGAAAAAGGCGATGAACTAGGTTACTTTAATTTTGGTTCAACGGTTATTTTATTGTTTCCTCAAGACAAAATGAATTGGGAGTCAGTCCTACAAGCACAAAGCAGCGTGCAAATGGGACAAAGCATAGGACAACACTAATAATGAAATTATATGCAGGCATAGAAGCTGGCGGCACAAAGTTTGTTTGCGCTATTGGTAATGGTGAAGGTGAAATTTATGACCGACTTACTTTACCCACCGCAACACCAGAAGAAACCATTCCACAATTAATTAACTTTTTAAGCACAATCAAACATAAAGACAAGCTTGCCGCGATTGGCATTGGTGCTTTTGGCCCAATTGATACGCACCATGATTCAGACACTTATGGTTTTATTACCTCAACCCCAAAAACCGAGTGGATAAATTGCGATATTGTTTCCCCTTTTAAAGAACACTTTAAAGTACCTGTCGGTTTTGAAACCGATGTCGCTACCGCCGCTTTAGGCGAATACCGTTGGGGCGCAGGCCAAGGCTTAAAAAACTTTCTTTACATGACGGTTGGCACCGGCATTGGCGCTGCTAGCGTTGTTAATGGCGAACTGCTGCGTGGCATGGGTCACCAAGAAGTTGGGCATAGCTTAATCCCCCACGACAAAAAACATGATCCTTTTGCTGGCGTCTGCCCTTATCATCATGATTGCTTAGAAGGCCTAGCGTGTGGTGGTGCGATTAAAGAACGCTGGCACGTGACTTCGGCTTTAGATTTACCGGCCGATCACCCTGCCTGGGATTTGCAAGCTGATTACTTAGCCGCAGCTTTAGCCAATTGTATTTTAACCACCACTCCCGAGCGTATTATCATGGGTGGTGGCGTCATGCGGCAAATGCACTTGTTCCCAAAAATTCGCACCAAGGTTTTGCAAAAGTTAAATGGCTATATTAGCGAGCCCGCGTTGCTGGATCATATCGATGATTTTATTGTGCCACCAGGCTTAAGTGATCGAGCAGGTGTCGCAGGCGCTATTGCCTTAGCGAAACAAGCTTATTTATCACCCCCATCTTAGCCTTTCCCCTTAAAGCGGTAAGGAATGCTTTTAATTTTTTAATAGGATAAAGACACATGACGAATAGTATTAATGAAGTCGGCAAAATTTATGAGCGTCCTTGGGGCACTTACCAAACCATTTCACAAGATGCACAATATCAAGCAAAGCTAATTACCGTTACACCTGGTGGCCGCTTATCATTACAAAAGCATTTTAAGCGCGCCGAGCATTGGGTGGTGGTTGAAGGTGTACCAACGATTACCGTCGATGAAAGCGTACAAGAATATAAAGTAGGCGAACATATTTATATTGCACTAGAAGCTGTGCATCGTTTAGAAAATTTTACCAAAGACATGGTAAAGATTATTGAAGTACAAGTCGGCTCTTATTTAGGTGAAGATGATATTGTTCGTTTAGACGATATCTATAAACGCGATTGATTATAAAACGAAAGAGGGAATACTGATGAAAACACTTAAATGTGATTTATGCGACGACACCGCACACGGTGAAACATTCGAAGAGTGGATGATGGCCTTAATGCCACATTATATGGCAGCACACGCTGATGTAATCAAAGACCCTAATCTAACAGAAGCCGATAAAGACAAGTGGATGACTGAAAATAAAGCTCGGTTTGACGCAGCGTAAACGATTTTTTTGAACCAACCGTACCTTCCTCCGCTAGCCGGAGGAAATAATAAAAAGAAATTTATTTACCTAAATCCCGCGTCTTAGCGCCAGCGTATAAATTCTCTTCAATATGCTCAAGTGTCACGCCTTTGGTTTCTGGTACATAACGGTAGAAATATAAGAAAGCGATAATCGCGATAACTAAGAAAATAGCGAAGCTTGTTAAGCCACCCCAATGCGAAAGAATAACCGGGAATAAAAAAGCAACAACAACATTCGTGCCCCAATTGCAAGCAACCGACAAGCCCATACCCAAACCACGCATATTAGTTGGAAAAATCTCTGAAGGAATTAACCAACACGCAGGCCCCGTGCCAATGGCTTGGCAAGCGATAAATAAGATAACCGCAAAAAACGTTAACCACGCTAAAGCAGCATGATGATGCACACCACTAGCAAAGGCGACCACCATAATCACTAAGCTAACCACGATACCGGCAACACCGACTAACAATAGCGGCCTACGACCATAAGCATCGAGCAAACGAATAGCTAAAATCGTAAACACCACATTAACCACTCCCACACCTAATGTTGCTAATAAAGCACCTGCCGTATGACTGAAGCCCGTCAGTTTAAAAATGGTTGGGGCGTAATAAATAATGGCATTAATACCAACAGCTTGCGTTAAAATACTCACCAGCACGCCCAATAGTAATACTTTGGAAAAGCCTTTTTGTAATTTAGCTTTACTGGTATTTTTTTCTAAGTTGATAACCTCTTGCAACTCAGTCAATTCCTTATCCGCTTCTTCTTTGCCATGAATTCGCTTTAAAATGGAATGAGCTTTCTCGGTGTGTCCACGCAACATTAACCAACGGGGACTTTCTGGTAAGAACCAGGCTAGAACAAATAACACCGCGGCAGGTACAACACCGCAAACAAACATATAACGCCACGCATTAGAGCCTGAAAAAATATAATCGACAACATATGCTAATAAGATACCGGTCACAATAGCTAATTGATTTAAAGTGACTAAACCACCACGATGTTCTTCTTCAGACACTTCTGAAATATATAACGGCGCCGAAAATGAACCAATACCAATAGCAAGACCAATAATGGTTCGTGAAATAATCAGCATACCAGGCCCACTGGCAATCGTGCTGCCTATAGTGCCCAATATAAAAAGCAGAGCCGTAAATAATAAATTATTCCGCCGCCCCATTAAATCATTAAACTTACCGCAAATTGCCGCTGCAACTAATGCCCCAAAAGGCACAGCACTCACCACCATACCTTCTGCGCTAGGCGACAGATGAAATGACTCTTTAATAAATAAAATCGCGCCAGAGATGACCCCAACATCATAACCAAATAATAAACCGGCCATCGCCGCAATAATTGCAATGCCGATCACCATTGGGCTTAAACGTGCAGATTGAGTTGTTTTCATCACAAAGACCTCATAGATAATTTATCGGCATTGTAAGGAGCAAATTCGACAAAGTCCAATATTGAATTGAAAAATTGACTTTTGTAGATAAAACAATCAGCTTATAAGTCATTTGTTTTTAACCCTATTAACGACTAAGAAACTTACTATACTTATGTTACATACTGGTTGAGAGACGCAGGCATCATCTTTACATTGTTTAATGTCTCAGTAAGATTAGTATGATAATATTTTGGATTATAATATAAATAAAGAAAATATTAGATGAAAAGAAACTTTATCATTTTTGTGGACGAAACAGGATATAAAAAAAACCAGAATTACTAAGCAAAGCCATATGGGAAAAAAATTTAAAGCCTTATACTGCTTTTCTTAAATCTAAAAACATCAGCATACAAATTATCATTTGCTTCACTTTTGAAAGCCAGGAAGCTTACTCTAAGCATGGAGCAGGAAAACTGAAAAAGTTAATCTCTGCTAAAGAAGAAGTCGGTGCACAAGCAACGTTCAATTACACTCGCAGTAATCGTTTTCATCAAATTACATTCCAGTATAGGCACGATAAGAAATGGCATAAACATAAACAATCTACGAACATCCGAGAAACTGATGATATATTGGCTGTATTTTTAGAGACGAAAGGTGACATAGCGGCACTAAAATTTATACAGGAAAAGCTAAAAATTCCCGCACCGCAGTGCATCGTAGTGACAAACCAAGTTCACCTATCCACCGTGGTCAATGCTGCTGGGATGATAGAACATATGTCCACCATCGAATCTCCTCATATTAATACGCTCAACGTTTTACTAAAGCGGAATGGATATAATCCTCCAACCAATATCGAGACCAGCTTTTCAACCAGAGCCCTTACATCTTCAACAATAAAGACCCCATTATTAACCAACGTTGCTTCATCGATCCAAGCTTCAGAAGAAGCCCCTAAAGAAGCACCATCATGTTGCTGCTGCATAATGTAATACATAAAATCACAGCTTAAACAGGGAGGATAAGCCTAATACGATTAAATAATATCACTTGCTCTGCGATTCCTTCCATGTTATTTTAATCACATGCAAACTCGATTCCAACATCATTCTCATATTCAGCCAATGGAGCACTCTTTCCACCAGTCTCTATTGGCCTCTGTATCTTCTATTTCGTGGTCTATACCATCCATCTTAAAAAATTTTCAATGAGTAATATTCTTAAAAAACCGAAAAAAGCCTTGAGCGTTTTTTCATTAGTTATGATTAACACTATTGCTGTCGATAGTTTATGCAGCTTACCAATTAGTGCTGAATATGGCTTTAGTATTGTGTTTTTCTACATACTAGGTGCCCTACTCTTTTTAATCCCTACCGCATTAATTGCCGCTGAGCTTGCTACTGGCTGGCCAGAAACAGGCGGGATTTATATTTGGCTGCGTGAAGCCTTTGGTAAAAAAGCAGGCTTTTTGATTATTTGGTTGCAGTGGCTGTATAACATAGTTTGGTACCCAACCATTATGTCATTACTTGCGGCAACCCTAGCTTATATTTTTGATCCGAGCCTTGCCAATAATAAAGAATATATGATCACCATGATCTTATTTATGTTTTGGGCTGCAACCTTCTCTAACTGGTTTGGTATGAGGTTATCTGGCTGGCTACAGGCAAAGCAAATCACGTTGATTTTTCATGGTCGGGGTTTTTCCCTAAATTTGCCAACATCAATTCATTTGCCTTATTAACTATGGTCTTGTTTGGCTTAATTGGCATGGAAATGTCGGCGGTGCATGCAGGGGATGTGAAAAACCCACAACGTGATTATCCTCGCGCTTTGTTTATTTCTTCGATAATTATTATCGTGACTTTAGTGCTCGGCTCACTGGCTATTGCTATCGTGATCCCACGGTCAAATATTCAGCTAACCTCCGGATTAATGCAAAGTTTTGAAGTATTCTTCACTACCTTTCACATGAAATGGATGATCAGCGTTATTGCCGTATTAATTATTATTGGTGGGTTTGGTGGTGTCTCCGCTTGGGTTATTGGCCCAACTAAAGGCATCATGATCGCCGCCGAAGATGGTGCGGCCCCAAGAATACTGCAAGGCAAAAATAAATATAATGTACCCGCCAAACTCTTGGTGTTTCAAGGTATTATCATGACCATACTCAGCTGCGCTTTTATTTTGATGCCTAACATTAACAGTGCCTTTAGCTTATTGTCAGCCATGACTAGCCAAGTGGCTTTACTAGTCTACATTGGTTTATTCGCCTCAGCGGTTAAGCTGCGCTTTAGCAAACCCGATGTACCACGATCTTTTAAGGTTCCCGGCGGAAAAGTGGGCATTTCAATTTTAGCTGGGCTTGGTATTTTAACCTGCCTAGTCGTGTTTGTTCTCGGTTTTCTACCACCGAGCCAAATTAACGTTAGTAGTGTTATCGTTTATGAAAGTATTTTAATAGGCGGCACAATTTTAATTTGCATCCCACCATTGCTGATTAAAGTACGTAACGATTAAGATCATAAATACCCTATTAATTTAATTATTGGTAGGGTTTTCATAAGTCCCCGTAACGTGACATCCATTTGTAAATAAAATATACTGCTCACGCACTAGATTTAATTTTCGAGAGGATAAAATGAAGCACTGGAATATCACTTTAAGAAAACAAGTTTTTATATTATTAGCCAGTTTGCTGTTTAGCATCACAGGCTATGCTAACCCCAGGGTTTGTAATCCAAACAGCGGCTTAGTTCCTGGCACTTATGGGATCCCTATGTTTGGTTTTTGCATGAAAGTCGAAACAAACGGGGCTGATGGTAACTACGAGTATCAAGCTAAAGATACTTTAAAGCAAATTCTAGATTCTATTACAGAAGAAAAACTGCAAGAATTATTCCCAGGATATAACGAACAGACTTCAACCGTCGACGGCGATCTTTTCTGGTTAGGTATACCGATTCATATCGTATATAACAATACCTCTGCGTCAAGTGCTCACCAAATGACACCCAACGCTACTCGCGAATTGATACTGTTTTTTACTGATTCAGATGGTAATACTATCCATCAAAAATTTGACGGTACTAGCAAACAGATTCAAGATAAAGTTGAGAATTACTTTAAAACTAGTGGCGGAAAATCGTTCTTAAAGAGTTTATTCTCAACAACAGTTGCGACAACGCCATATGATCCTATCGCAGGTAACCCAAGTAGTTACATGGCACGCCTCATTAACAATAACTTTAATTTAGCAACTACGACTCAGTTTGGTAATGGTTATGACGACTTAAATTTATTTAGCATTAACCCAAGCTTCAAAGATTATTCAGCCGGGGATAACGATACTACCGTTAAACAAACGATATTACCTTTACGAGATACTTATTATCTGTCTGACCATACTGCGTTAATTTTTGATATGCCGATCACTTTATTACAAGCCGATAAAACTAGTACCTATACTTTAACATTAGGTTTTGGTGTGGCGCATCAAATCATTGATAGCAAGAATTTTACTTGGTCTATTTTGCCAAGCTTGCATGCTGGGGCAACAGGCTCTATGGATTTAGGCAGTGCGACTATCTTATATGATGGTGCGGTTGCTAACCGACTGACTGTTCCATATCAAAAATTTACTTTTGGCTACACTAATGATCTTTCATGGTTGCAAACTCAATCCGTCAATGTTGGTGACATCGAAATTCCTTATGACATTGAAAACTGGGCAACACAAAATGGTCTCGACATGTCGTATCACATTAATAGTGATTATATTGTGGGCGGGTATTACACTCGTATGGATATTTTATCTGGGCAACGTTGGTACATACCAAGCTCTAATGAGGTTGGCGTTAAATTTAACATCACCAACAAACATAATGGAGCGACCTATAATCAGCTTACCGCTTCGTTAGGCTACTTAACCGCCATACATGAATATAAAGGAATTACTGCGAGTATCGGTTTTAACTTTTAAAAAATAACCTATGAAGAATGCCGGCGATTGCCGGCATTTTTTATGCCCGTGCAAATGGAAAAGTAATCACATCGTCTATTGAATCTACCTCTAAAGCAATCATCACTAAGCGATCAATACCAAGTGCCACTCCGGCGCAATCGGGTAGA
>JAWUYR010000038.1:0-13589 GCA_034110705.1 Gammaproteobacteria bacterium
GCGGGTTTGTTAACCTCGCCATTGCGTGATCGTTTCGGCATAGTCCATCGCTTAGAATTTTATGCCCAAAACGCGCTGACCAAAATTGTCATACGGGCGGCCAGTATTTTAAAGGTTCCTATCGAAGCCAAAGGCGCGCAAGAAATTGCTAAACGTTCACGTGGCACGCCAAGAATCGCCAATCGTTTATTGCGCCGTGTGCGTGATTATGCCGATGTTAAAGGTGATGGCACGATTACTGAAAGTATTGCGAAAGCTGCATTGAATATGCTGGATGTCGATCAAAATGGATTTGATATGCTCGATAGAAAATTATTACTCAGCTTAATCGAAAAATTTGATGGTGGACCTGCGGGTGTAGAAAGCTTGGCGGCTGCTATTAGTGAAGACAAAGGGACTATCGAAGATGTACTTGAACCCTACTTAATTCAACAAGGTTTTATTATGCGTACACCAAGAGGGCGTGTCGCTACTCGACATGCTTATTTACATTTTGGCCTAGAAATTCCTGAGTCCCGAGCGCTACATTCTGAATCCCAACCTGGAGGTTTTCCCCTTGACTGCTAATCATTCCTTACTCGATTTTTTTATCAATGCCGGCCCTGTGGTCAAAGTGGTGATGCTGATTTTAGTATTAGCATCCTTAATTTCATGGACGTTTATTTTCCAACGCTGGTTTTTTCTGGCCGGTGTTAAGCGTAAGTTGAAAAAATTTGAGAAACAATTTTGGTCTGGTGTTGATTTAAAGCAATACTATGCCACCGTTAAAGCGCAGAAGAACAACCTGGGTATTTGCAGTATGTTTACCGCAGGTTTTGCTGAATTTTTAAGAATGCACCAGCGTGTTGGCATCAGTTCAGACGAGCTATTACAAGGTGTACGCCGTGCGATGTTGGCTGAAGAAAATCGAGTTACTGAAATGCTCGAAGCGCATTTACCTTTCTTAGCTACTGTGGGATCAACCAGTCCTTATATTGGTTTATTCGGTACGGTTTGGGGCATCATGACTGCCTTTAGTGCATTGGGTGCTGTGCAGCAAGCGAGCATCGCGATGGTGGCTCCGGGAATATCAGAAGCCTTAATCGCTACGGCGATGGGTTTGTTTGCGGCTATTCCTGCAGTGATTTGTTATAACCGTTTTACGACGCGAGCGGATCAAATCCTAAATCGCCTGGATGGTTTTCAAGAAGACTTTATTCGCGTGCTGTATCACCAAATACATAAAACTGAGGAAGCGTAATGCACACGTCACAACGTCGCAGCAGAAGAAAGCGAAATAAACCCATCGCTGAAATTAATACGGTGCCGTATATAGACGTGATGCTTGTTTTGCTCGTCATCTTTATGGTCGCCACACCGTTGCTAACGCAAGGCGTAAAAGTCAATTTACCGAGCGCACATTCTAAAAATCTGCAATCACAACAACTACCGATTATTATTACCGTCAATGCTGAAGGGCAATATTTTGTGAATAGTGACAGTGAGACAACTTTAACCGCGCAGCAGTTGGCGGTGCGCGTCGCCGCTGAGTTACAAATTGCTAAGCAGAAAGGTGAAACACCTCAAGTCTTAGTCAAAGGTGATGATGCTGTTTCTTATGGCAAAGTCGTGCAGGCAATGGTGCTATTGCAAAAAGCGGGCGTTGATAAAGTTGGCTTAATGACTCAAGAACCGCAATAAAATTTAGGTAAAATAAATGGCCAGACAGTGAGCACACTATCTAGCCATTTGCAATTTCTTCTTATGTAGCTTCCTGTTATTCTTTTAGAGCATCTTCTTTATTATTATGAAATTGATAATAATCTATCAAACTTAACTCAACATTAATAATTCCGGCATAAAATATGCTTTGTTGGCAGAGAGTTTAATGATTAAAAATGAAAGACGTTAAGTCAGTATTAATAATGCTAGTGTATAAATATTACTATTGTACCTAAAATAATAATCAAACTTACTTGCTCTATGTAAGTATTGTTAATAAGACAATTAATTATGCCAAGATCAAAAACGGGAAGCCAAAATAGCGCTGCAATTGCGCCACAACAACAAGCAGCAGCGATGGCTGCTGTACGCAGAATGTTGTCACAAAAAGAGCAAGCAAGAGCGACCTTAGTAAGATTCTTGTCGATGCTGCTATGTTGGTTTGGTACCAAGCCTCTATTCGGCCAGCTTTCGGCTTCATTTGCAGAACAATCAGCTTTTCATGATGTTTTAATATCGGTTAACCTTGCAGCCTTGCGTGCATCTCCAGAAGCGTTAGACGAGTTAGTCGCGAAGAAACCTGAGTCGCTTAATATGGCCGTTACCGTAATTCACACATCTGGGTTATGGTTTCCAGAATGGGCTTCTAGAGGTCAAGAAGGTTTTGAGTGTCTTGAAGCTTTGATAAAAAATTTTTATAGTAAACCGCGTCGTGTGCAGTCAACTGGGCAAAAGTTTCTTGAGTGTGGTTTTGCACTCAAGTCGCAAGATTTAATGATCTGTCTAGCTCATCAGAAGCTGGCATATTCCGGAGAAAGCATCGCTAATCGTTTGGTTTATGACTCTGCTTTCCTAAAATTATTTCATGAATTATCTAATTTATCGGGACAAATCCCCAATGCAGGTACAACACACCGAGTCGCCCAGATAAATTCCATGATATGTCGTCGGTTTACCACTGTACGATTCTTCGAACTTTCATTTGCAGCCACGATGGGTCTTGGTTTACCAATTTATATTGCCACTATGATGATGGGGGTAGTACTTCATCTTATTGGCCCTCTTATTGTACGCAGTGTCATTGGCAAAATGGCAATACAAATGCCAGATCCTGCCGACCCTACAAAAACTATTATGATCATTTCTCCTCAACAGCTTAAAGAGATGGATCAATGTTGGGCAGAGAGGATGCATGAAATATGTTTAGATCTAGAACGTGAATCAATACCTTACACAAGGTATATCGAGCGGGCAATGATTGTCTCTATTCCACTTATATTTTTAATGTTCGCCTATTCCTGGGAGTGGGGGATTCTCAATTATAAAAACATGTTTGCATTTATGCTGCCACTGTTTCCTGATTTGATCGACAAAGTGATCCGTTATTTACATTATTTAGCGTTTAGGCGAGGGAGGTTTGAATCTTGTACTCAAAGTGCATTGGGTTGGTTACAAACAGCCTTGTTAATAAAGACCGGTGAATATAGTTTAAATGATGTATTACATATTGCTCGTGTGGAGTTGGTGCAAGAGTTACATCATACTCAGTTTGCTATTTCTAGCAATCCTCGACAGAGAGTGCTGAGCGGTAACAACTTGTTATTTATACTCGCAGAATTGTTTGATGAATATAGTTTAGAATACATCGCAGTAGAAGGAAAAAACAGGAAATTAAGCATTGTTTATATTAATACGATGGATGTTTACAATATTCTAGGTGCTAGTGGATACAGGTTTTGGCAGGGCAAAGCTTGTTACCAATTTGCAAAGCAGCTTGAATTAGCTTGTAAAAAATATACTTGCCAGCAATATTTGACTAAGAAAATATTGATTAGATTAAAGAAACAACGAAAAATAGCAGGATTTTGGCTAAATGAAGCGACAAAACAAGTTCTACAGTATGATGTAAAAATGCCTTCTGCTATAAGCTTAGAAAATTACTTTGATCTAGATAAAGGAGTTTCTGGAGTAGAATTTGGCAGCGATGCTGGCTTAGCGTTTATTAGATTAGACATGAGAGTAGCATCATTGTCTGATATTGGTAAGATAGGCTTAAATAATGAGGGTGCTGGTGAAAAGATGCCGATGCAAGCTCACGTCGTTTATGGAACCGATGAAGCAGCACCAGCGCCTCAAGCAAGAAGACGAATTAATCCTGCTAGAGTAGCAGTACCAGCAGCAGTGCCAGCAACACCACAACTGCAGATTGAAAAATGGACTATTGGCAGTGTAGTTTATTCTTCTGATATGGAACATGTACATATGATTTTAGGTACAGAAAAGCATAAAAATCCGATTTATGTTGCACACGCTATGAAAGAAGAAGATTTTGGCGACTCGTTAATATACCTTAGCTTCTGCCGACAAATAGAACGTGCCCGTTTTGCTAGCCCGAAGACTGATCAAGGAATGTTTGTAACAGAAAATCAGCAAAAATTAACCATTAAATTATTAGGCGCTAACACAGGTGATGTGCGTTGTACGGCACGAGGATTTTATACCTCAAAAAATGGCAGCCACCTTTATGTGGTTGATACTTATGGAACACACGCCGATCAATAAGATAGCTGCCAAATAAAGACCGTTATAACTTTTTTTGTGATTGGTTGGAATGCATTTGACGGTTTGTATTCTATTTTACAGCCTATTTCGATTGAAGATAGAAAATTGCAGCTTGAATAGCGGTGGGTGTATATTTTTTTAAGGGAAACATATTCTGGTTTGGTGTGTATAAAATGATAAAGGATGATTTACACGCTTTGTTGCTAGTGATAATGGGGTTTTATGTTGAAATCTAAGGACAAAATAGGTAGGATAGCCGATTTCTTAAGGGGCATTCTTGTGCGTATTTTATTGTTACTCCTCACCATCATAGTGCCGAGTTTATTGTTTTCAATAAACAGTACGCAAAAAGTCTCTGATTTATTTCACAGCTTAAAAAAAGATCCACAAGCACTTCGTCTTTTTCTTTTAAAAATGCCTAAAGGTGGTGAGCTGCATTACCATTGGGATGGCTCTAGTTATCCTGAAAATTTAGCTTACGATATCCGTAATGATAGTTTTTGCTATGATGCTGCACTAGTCGGCGTGGAAGCGGGTGATGAATTTTGCCCTAAAAAAGACAAGCTTAATGACTTTGGTGATAACCCAGATTTGTATCAAAAAGTAGTTAACAATTGGTCGTTAACGACTAACTTCGCTAACCGCGTAGAAACCAATCAACACTTTTTTCAGTACTTCTTAGGCACGGAACCTGTTACCGCTAAATACAGTGGCCGAATGTTGGCTGACGAAAGAAACCGAGCGGCGACTCAACATGAAGCCTATATGGAAATGACGTACATTCTTGATGTGCCACAAATGCTTTTGTTGGGCAGCCAGATCAATGACAATTCTAGTCTTAAAAACATGGAGCAGCAGTTAGCAAGTTCGAATGTAACAAGTCTAGTGAATGATATTACTAAAAGCACTAATGACTATTATCAGCAGTCACAAAAAATATTAGGTTGTGGTACGGCGCAAGCACAAGTAGGCTGTAAGGTTAAGGTTCGTTTCTTATTTTCAGCGTTACGTAACTTTAACTCACAAACCGTTTTTTCTGAATTGTATGTTGCCTTTAAGGTGGCCAATCAAGATCCATTAGTGCTGGGTATTGATTTAGTTGGCCCGGAAAATTCTTATAACGCGAGTCGCGATTATACGCTGCAAATGCAGATGGTTCATTTCTTGCATCAGCAGTTTCCAAAAGTTCATGTTCGTTTACACGCAGGTGAATTATCGCTTGAAGAATCACCGCCAAACTTCATGCGATATCATGTGGACCAAGCGATTAATATTGCAGGTGCCGAGCGAATAGGGCATGGTGTTGATATTGCTTATGAAACGAATGGATTACAAGTATTGCGTGAAATGGCGCGCAAGCATATTGCGGTTGAGCAATTGTTAACGAGCAATGAAAAGTTACTTGATATTAAAGGTAAGGATCATCCTTTACCGTTGTTTTTACGTTATCACGTGCCAGTGGTTCTCTCTACTGATGATGAAGGGATTTTACGGACAACACTGACCAATGAATTTTACAAAGCGGTCACGCGTTATAATTTATCATATGCTCAGATCAAATCGATGGTGCGTAATGTGGGGGCTTATAACTTCTTGCCAGGTAAGAATCTGTGGCGAAACTTGGATGCTTATCAACCGGTTAAAATGTGTGCTGGTAATGTGTTGGGAAGCAGAGAACCTTCAGCTAGTTGCCAGAAATTTTTAGCAAGTAGTGAAAAAGCGCAACTGCAATGGCAGATAGATGGGCAATTGCATCAGTTTGAGAAAAATATTGTGGGTGAGATGAGTTAATGAGGTGATGTAATATCACTTCAACTTATTGGCTATTCCGTGTGGTACATGCGCGCTACTCACATGGCTGTCAATTGCCGAGCGAATATGGCCGCGCTGGTCATCAAAAAAGAAATCAGCCTTGAATGCCTTTAGAAATTCCCCTTTGGCTAAGCCGCCTAAAAAAATCGCTTCATCTAAACGAACACCCCAATGGCGTAACGTTTTAACGATACGTTCATGAGAGGGGGCTGAGCGGGCGGTAACCAATGCTGTACGGATTGGACACTCTTGCTCTGGGAATGCTTGTTGAATGACATGTAAGGCCCGTAAAAAAGGCTTGAATGGTCCACCTTCCAGTGGTTTTTCGGCATTGGCTGATTCGCTAGCGATAAAAGCCTCTAAGCCTTGTTCTTGAAAAACACGCTCGGCCTCATCAGAGAATAGTACTGAGTCTCCATCAAAAGCAATGCGTAATTCATGGTTATTATTGTCACTATTAGGTTGCGGCAAAATAGTCGCGGCGGCATAACCAGCCTCTAAGGTATGTTGCACATCTTCTGAGTGCGTTGATAAAAACAAATGGCTGCCAAATGCTGGAATGTAGGATTCAGGACTTTCACCGCTGGAAAAAGCAGCTCGAGTAATATTTAATTCGTAATGCTGAATGCTGTTAAATATGCGCAAACCGGTATCGGCGCTATTGCGTGATAATAATATCACTTCGACTAAAGGTTCATCTTGATGGTTGTTGATGTTCAACAATTTTTTTACTAGATTAAAAGCCACGCCAGGTTGTAGGATTTCCGTTTCATGCTCAATTTGATATTTAGCATAAGCTTTGACTCCTTCAACTTCATATACTTGATGGCTAGCATCAAGATTAAATAAAGCTCTTGATGAAATGGCGATTACAAGTTTTCCGTCGAATGTTACAGGCATGTCGCTATTATACCGAGTCAGCAGACTTAGTCAAAAGTCACCAGTTCATCGAGAAAAGGAAAGTACAAGGCCAACTTTATCGGCTGCGGTTGTTCAGAAAAGGCTTTAGAGTAATTGTGTAGTTGCGCTTGATAATGATTTTTTTCTTCAGCTAGAAACTGGGCTTTGCTTTGCGGCTCAGCGGGTTGACTGGTTTTATAGTCAATAATCCATCGTTGACCATTTTCAACAAACGTTCGGTCTATAACTAGATGGTGAGCTTTATTTTTTTCATTAAGGGTAATGGCTAATTCACTCGAAGCTTGTTCATGTGTTTTGTCTAACAGCCATTGGGCGGTTGTGCTTTTACAAAGGGTTGTCAAACAGGTTTGCACTGTTTCTAGTACAGTTTGGGTATTGTGCATGAAACCATACTGTTTACATAAAGTGGTTAAATAAGCCTTATTTTCAGTTATCTTAGGCCACTGTTCAAAAGTGAGTTGACTTAATTGTTGTAATAGATAATGTAGTAAAGTACCCAATTGAGCCGCTTGCTTGTCAGACCATTGTGGTAAGTTTTGTTGTATAAAATCGGTCGCTGATAAATTATTGAGCTGTGGGCTTTGTTGTTTAATAATATCTGTTTTTAATTGCTTGAAAAATGAGACTGGACCATGTTCTTTTTCAGATATATCATTTTGATAGTACTGACTAAAATCGGCTTGATCTCTTTCCCATAATAATGAAAGGAAACTTCCAACACGAGGAGAAGCTTCGTGATCAAAACTACTGAGTAAATGTAAATTATTCTTTGCTCGGGTAGCAGCAACATAAAATAACCGAACCAGCTCTAGCTGATCTTTTCGTTTTTCATAGAGTTGCACATAATTATAAATAGCATCTGTTGCTTGCGCTTTTGCTTTGATTGGAGCTAAGAGTAAATCGACACTGTTTTCTAGGTTAGGGCGTTCTTGCCAGAGTAATAACTGTGCTTCGTTTGCACGCGGTGATGTTTCAAGACTGGGAATAATGACGGTATCAAACTCCAAACCTTTTGCTTTGTGAATCGTCATCACTTGTACCGCATTCTTTTCAGCTTTGCTTTGGGCGTAGAGTTGGGTCAGTTGTTGTGGTAAGTCTGTAATATTCTCTAAAGTGGCCGCTTGCTCTAACTCGGCTAATAAAGTAAAAAACATTAAGCAATCATCGCGCTGATTTTCATCTTGTAAACAACTTGGACCTTTCAGGCCTAGCCAAGTAGCTTTAACCCACTCACTTAGTGACAATCGTCCCCTTTGTTGTAAGCTATTGTTAATAACAGAAACTAAATAGGGCAAACGTGTTTGACCATCGGCAGACAATGCGTTTGTTTGTTGCATGGCTTGCCAAATCGATGTTGCCTTACCGTCATTAGCTAATATGAATAAATCATTTAGGTTAAGCCCGCACCAAGGAGCACGTAAAATGCTCAACCAGGCGAGTGAGTCTTGCCTGTGTAATAAGGCTTGCGTTAAAGAGGTTAAGTCTTGGATGTAAGGTAGATGCGCCAAGGTTTCAATCTCTACCGCATGAAAATCAATTTTTTGTTGGCGCAGCATAGGTAATATTTCAATAAGTTGCCGCCGAGTTTTGACTAAGATAGCAATGCTGCCATCAGGTTGCATCATACGATCGCTCTTAATAATATTGGCGACGGATTTTGCTTGATGTTGACGAATATTTTCATCACAGTGATGAAAAACAACATGGCCCTCATCTTCTTTAACCGCTTGCGAAGCGCTATATTGAATGGCACCCAAAGCGATATCGTTCTCGGGTGCGAAGGCACCAGAAAAAAGTGCATTAAACCACTCAACAATAGGGCGTTGCGAACGAAAATTAGCTTGTAGGATTAAAGTGTTTAGTTTGACCTCTCCAATGCCATGTTGTTGTGCTTGCAGAAACAAGCCGACTTCGGCAGCACGGAAACGGTAAATAGACTGCATAGGATCACCGACGACAAATAGGGTATGTCCATCATCTGTTTGCCAGCCATTTGTTAACAATTCTAACAAGCGAAATTGACTTGCCGAAGTATCTTGAAATTCGTCGACTAGAATATGCTTGATTTTATAATCTAAGCATAAGGCGAGGTCAGTAGGGGTTTGCTCACTTTGTAACGCATCTAAAGCGGCTTGAGTTATTTCAATAAAATCAACATGGCCTTTTTGTTGGAAGACGATATTTAATTGCGCCGCTAAAATAGGCAGCAATGTTAGTAACGCACTTAATACTTTCCATTGTGCATCGTCATAATGCACTGGTGGGATGAGTGCTATTTCATTTAAATTTTCTAAGAGGTTAGTTTGTTCGGCTAATTGTTCAATTAAATTTTTATGCCGTTGTTTGTACTGGCCAAAAACCGCTTTTTCTTCTTTGGTTTTTCCGGCTGGGAAACCAAGGTTTTTTGTTACTTGTTTACGCCAGTCACCCGTTTTGGTGATGAGAAATTGCTGAATAAGTAGCCAGCGTGATTTTTCTGACATCTCTGAAAAATTTGACGCTTTGTGTAATGGTGATTTAGGTTCGTTTGCTGAGTGTTCAGTTGCAAATGATAACAGTGCCGACAATTCTTCTTGTAAGAGTGTCGGAAACTGTTTATTAATCCGCGCTAGTGCATCTTCATTAATACTGAGTAAGCCTTTTTCTAATAGTTCTCGTGCCTGTGAATTATTTGCGGTACTAAAAACATGCCCAAGCCATTGGTCGCGATATTTTAGCATATTCACAAACAATGATTTAAGCACGGGTACATTATTGTCAATATGCAATAATAAATCACGCAAGGCCGGCTGCCATGCTGTTTTTTGTTCTAAACTATTAATGACAACTTCAGCCGCTTGTTGGTAATCTTTTTCTGTGTCGGTTGAAATCTGTGCGCCACCACCGAGGTGTGATGTGATAGGCAGTTGCTTGCTTAAATATGCGCATAAAGCATCAATGGTTTGAATCCGTAATTGATTAGGGTTATCTAGTAAGTGCCATTCTTCTTTTGCATCACGTTGCAAAACAGCTTGTGCAAGTTGCCAAGTTTGTTTTTTATGCTCAGAATCAGGTGCGTCTGTTTGCAAGCCTAATTGCAAAGCCTGCACTATCCGTTGTCGCATTTCATTAGCCGCCTTATTCGTAAAGGTGATGGCTAAAACTTCTTCAGGATTTTTATCAGCGGTGGTAAGTAGTTTTAAAAAACGTTGGGTGAGTAACTCAGTTTTACCAGACCCAGCTGGAGCTTGAACAATAAAAGAAGCATTAATGTCTAAGGCTTGTTGTCGTTGTGCTAAATCACTAATCATGGGTCAGTTCCAAACGTTCATTGATTCGGCATAAGCCGTGCATGTCACAGTGATTACAAGTATCGTAAGCGACCGGGTCAACTAAGGCATTGCCAGCTAAAAAGTTTTCCGCTAATTCATCTAGGACAATCTGCCATTCACTGACTAACTGTTGCCAACTCTCAGGTGCTGCATAACGACCAGCTTTTTCGATAGGTAGAATACCTTTAATATCGGTTGCGTTGGCCGATACACCTTTAAACGCTAAGTCATCGATACGTACTTGAGCAAATGACACGGCCGTAATATCTGGCTCGCTTAAACAATACAAAGGAAGTTGCGGTTCTTGTGGGCGAGTGCCAAACCAGTCGGCCAGTGAAGGTTTCCCCGATTTATAATCGATGACCATCTTTTCATCATTTGCTAATTTATCGAGCCTATCAATTTGCACATTAACGTTGATTCGACCAATTTTTATTTGTCGCCATTGCTCATGTGCTACCACTTGGAAAGCGGGGCGGAGCCTTTCTAGCGCGAGCCAATTTAATAACAAGCTATGTAAGCGTGTGGTTTCTAATGTTTTAAAAATAGGTTGTAATTCTTTGTTAAGTGAGTCTTCAAGGGCTTGTTCAATTACTAAAGTTAGCATGCTACTTAATTTTTCAAAGGGCATGGCTAATAAAGTTTGTTGTGTCTTCAATTGTTGCCAGATTTTATCTAAGCAATCATGTAATAGAATGCCACGGTCTAAATGATCCAAGCCACTTTCTGGTGTCGGTATGGCGTTGGCTCGCAAACGATAACGAGCAAAGGCTTGAAAAGGGCACGCTGCTTGGCTTTTAAATATTCCAGTGCCACCTTTGGCAACGGTTTCTGTTAGCGCCGGGCCACTGTCATCATTGGTAAATTGTACAGCATCGATTGCTATCGACATTTGTGGCAATGATTGTAGTGTGTCGAGTTCTAACACTTGTAAATTGATTGGCTCAATATTCGATAACAACGGACTTTTCGAAAACACTTTATCACCTTCATGTAAGTGATAACTAAAGTAACAGTCTGCGTTAGTTTGTTGTAATGATGTCATTAATCGCTTAGAGAAATCCAACTCACGCTCTGCATTACAATGCGGCATGTTATGCTCAGATTGTAATTGAAAAGGAATAAAAGGATTAGGTTTAGGTCGTTGTGGCCACGTTTCATCATCTAAGTGCATCAACCAAACCTTATCGTTACAAGTGCCTGCCGCTTCTAATAAACCGAGGACTTGCACCGGGCCATCGTGGCTTTCTATTTCGAATAAAGTATTACGTACTAATTCTTCCAGTAACTGCACCGCTTCATTATAAGAATATGGTTTAGCCGTAACATTTAGTGTCGGTAGTTCTTGTAGCAATTCAAAAAAACGTTTCATTTGCTGATGTTCTTGGCTATTTAAATTTCGTTCACCCGGCCAGCCAAACAAATTGAGCCGTTGATGAAGTTTATCTCGCCAATAAGAAAGTGTTTGTGTTTTCGGTAGCTCTCTAAGTTTGGTAATAAAATTTTCTATTTTTTGTTGCAATAATGGCACAGTTTCAAGTTCAGAAATTTGCTTTGCTATGAGTGACCAAGATAAACGTGGGTTATCTAATTTTCGTAGGTTAAGATCTAGCATTGAGCGTTCATCAGCTTCTGTAAAGTATCCATTGATAAAAGGTGAGGTCAGCAATGTAGTGAGTGACTCGATACTGATTGAGTGAGAATTAAGGTGCAATATTTGTAATGCTATATAAACAATCGGGGCTTGGTTCAAAGCGTACCCGCCGGAAATGTTATAAATATCTTGAGTAAAATCTGCAGAAAAAATATGTTCAGGAAAAAAAATCTGAGCAAAGCTTTGCACAATTAACGGCCGAATTTTCGTTAAGTTTGGTACAACGCAAAGAATTTTTTGCTCAGGATTTTGTTGAGAAGCTTTTTTTGCCCAACGTGCCATAGTGATGATCTCATCTTGCACGTCATGGCAGTGAATTAGGCTTTGTGAGGTTGCAGGTTTACTAGGATGATAATGGTCAACATTTACTTGTTGAGTATTGAGTAAACTAAAAAAATACTGTTGCAGAGGTGGCATTTCATCAAAGGCATAAAGAATGACGTTTGTTGGAATGCTGTCTCGCACGTGTTCAATGTTACTGACCAGTTGCTCAATAACATTAACCGAGCTGAGTAACTGATGTTCGTTGCAATAGTCGGTGAAAAGCGTTATCCACTGTGTTAATGCAGCTGCATCAATATTATGCTGCTCACTTAACTTTGCCACAGGAATACGCCACTCAACTAAAGTGCGATAAGCTTGTTGAGCTAATTTCGCGGTGGTTTCGGTTTGTAATAGTGTCGCTCCTAGCTCAGAGTTAGCAATAATGTCTTGCCAAATAAGACGTTCTTGATGGGGGGATAGAATGGTGGCCGATGGCGTAAATTGCCAAAGGTGTGTTTGATATAATTGCTGAAGCCAAACTTGCAGTGGCAATATAACAGCGGTTGGCTGCATTTTTTTATGAGTGGTCAAAAATTGTTGTTCAAAGTCACGACGCAAATAACGACTAAGTCGGCTATTAGGCGTGATTAGAATAGAATTAGGAGCTTGTTGCGTAAAGTCGAACATGTTGTGAGTTTACCATGTTCTGCAGACAAGATATGCTACTTAGCGTACTATTTTCATTGCTAAATTCGTTAGAGTTTGATATTGTTTCACGCTATTTTGAGTGCTCTAAATTCAGAGTGCTAGGAAGTAAAATAGACGCGTAGCTCAGGGGTAGAGCGCCACGTTGACATCGTGGAGGTCGGCGGTTCGAAACCGCCCGCGTCTACCATTTTAGTCGTAAGTTAATTGTTATGGTGCGACCATAGACACTATGGCAATGTGATTTTATCGAACTTTTCAAAAAGCACTTTCAACTTTCCAGCATTAGGTTCTCTTGAGGTAAATATTTCAGAACGACTACCATACTCTTGTTGCATTCTACTATATATTCCATGAAGATTTTCCTTGATATTAGTATATCGCCTCTGAAGTTCTTTTGTAAAACTAGACTCGATTGTAATTTGACTAGGACGTACTCTTAAAGCAGCCGTCCTAACTTGTTTAAGATGTTGATAAGAGGCGTCTCGTTTTGCACGAAGTGGTGGAAGAGAATATCGCAGTTCTGCTTTTCGGATAAGTAGCTTTAATCTTCCCCCATAAAAGTGGACACCAATTTGTTAAACTATGAAAAACAAAGAGGTGACATATGTCAAAAAACGCAAGAAAATATACGGCAGAATATAAAGCTGAAGCACTGA
>JAWUYR010000039.1:0-9587 GCA_034110705.1 Gammaproteobacteria bacterium
ACCGAGCTTGAGCTTAGCGCTAGCTTCAGTGCTTCAGCTTTATATTCTGCCGTATATTTTCTTGCGTTTTTTGACATATGTCACCTCTTTGTTTTTCATAGTTTAACAAATTGGTGTCCACTTTTATGGGGGAAGATTAAATGTAGGCTTTACCGATAGTAAAGAGTTCTTTTACGCTTGGAAAAAACAAGGTACGTCTCTTAATGGTGCTTTTGTAGCGACATCTAACGATGGAACTGAATAAGATTATGCATTCAAAATTTCTAACCCGACTATCAATAAAGATACTAAACGAATTGAATATACGGTTTGCCCATTAAAAAATAAGTCTCTTAACCCGATGACCACTCAAGTCTTTAATAATACATCTGTCTTTATCGACCCAATTAGTCATTGGCCACCATGAGTGTTTTGCCTAATGCCAAGCAAAAAATAAATAAATTTTAATAACATACTACAAAAAGTCGTTTCGCTTTAAGGAAAGAACTCTATAAGCTGTTATATTTTTGTCGGGACAGTTAATAAGAACAGCCAAGCAAAGCTTGTTTAATGCTAAGGAAGCAATATTTTTTTTTCACTAAATAATATATTGATTCTTTTAATAAAGTCAACTTTCTTACTAGGCTCAAATTCTTCAAAAAAAGCATATAAGTTTGAAATTGCACTTACATAATCATCGCGCCATAAATTAAAGACTAATGTTCTCAACTGTTTTTCTTGCTCTCCTCCTCGTGCTTTTAAATGAACACAAGAAAATATTCGTCCCAAGTGGTCTTCGATATTTTTTCTCTTTAGCAAACTAATTAATTCAAGAATATCATACTCATTAGTAAAGACATCTTCGAGTACTATTTTAAAATAGGTAGCATCTGAGTAATTAGCGTCTTGTTGAGCAATACAGTTTTTCATATAATATTGCGCAAAATTAATGTCGGGCGCCTTAATGTAATCTTTTTTGACAAGGACTCTCATGATAGGCTGCAATTCTTCAGATAAGCACTTCATCTTTGCTTAAGGGGTTCTTTTATGCCGCGGTAATTGATAAAACTTCACCAAGAAAAATGTTATGGTTTGTTGCATGAGCTCTTTAAGCAAGGGAGTGAAAGCTAGGCCAAGCATTAAATGATTCCGATATATTTTTATGCATTGTATTAGTAATGAGAAAGCACGCTGTTGGTGGTGGGATAGTTGAGTGACTTGGTAATCTGAGTTGACGACCTCAAGTCGTCCTGATGCGTTAAATTTATTATTATTATTATTCATTTGAGTATTTATAGACTCTATCGAGAATTTAGCAACATGATGAGTGTATTTTTTGTCGAAAATGAGGTTAAAGCTGACTTCAGATTGGATAAAACTATCGATGGTATGCTTGTCGTAATGAAACAAGCACTATTGGTGGGGCTGGATGATGAGATGACTATTATTCCGGCTGTACTAAAATACGCGGCCACCTATCGTGAATGGTATTTTTATCTTCTAGTGCAATAGTGACAATATAGAATCTAACTTCATCATCATAAGTTGCATGAAGCCCCTGAATAAATTGTCCTGATGCTAACGGGAACCAATGCGTTTTACCTTCAATATCTTTTTCTGCAAATTTCAATACCGGAATTTTAATAGGCATTGCAAAATACTTTTGCCACAGCCTTTTTTTAATAGAATCTAATCGTGCCCAGCCTCCAAGTGGCAAATTCCCTGCTTGCGATTGCCGCCGTCCCCATGGCATTAACTGTACTTCAGTATTTTTCATCAATACCGGTAAGGTCGAGTAAGGATTGGGAAAGTAGGGTGTATAGTTCTTTTCCTCAAATTCAAATTGTACGGCCAGGCACATTACACACTTTTCCTATGGCCGGTTGGCTTCCAAGCCGGTGCAATTACGTTTGGCATCGTGCTACGTTTTAGTAGTGAAGCTGGTGCAATGGTAAATTCGCGATACTTATCATTAATTTGGTCAACAATTTTACATTGTATTTTCGTTTGCTCATTACCCTGAGAAAATAAGTCCAACTGTTCACCCGCCGAAATCGGTGACAAGGCGGTAACTTGCACTTGCCACACACCTTCGCCACGCCATTCATCGTTTAAAAATTGTATAACTAACTTACATAACGCTTTACCATCATCAATGGCCACTGAGGTTTGATATTTTTTAGCAAGCCATCCCCAATCTTGCGTCTTTAAACCAATAAAAAATGTGCTGGATTGCAATTGATGGTGCCGCATTCGTGAAGTCACTTTTTCAGCCATATGCATAAGGTATGTTTTGATGACTATTTTATCCTTAGTATTAGGTGGCATAACTTTGCCATGACCAATCGATTTGGGTGGCGGCACAATGGGGTGTATTGGGTCAGGATCTTGCCCTTGGCACATAAGCCACATGCGCCGACCGATATTGCCAAAGCGTTTTGCTGGAATACTGATTGGAATGGTTTTCATATCACCGCAACGATGAACACCATAATCGGCAAAGAATTTTTTAACGCCTTTGTTAATACCACAAAGTGCATCAATCGGTACCTCAGATAAAAAACTTTCACTATCATCGGGATGCACGGTATAAAAGCCATTAGGTTTATGAATAGAAGCCGCATATTTTGCTGTGATCTTATCGGCAGCAACTCCCACCGAACAGATTAATCCCGAAGTTTCAAAAACGATTTCTTTCGCACGCCTGCTAATTTGTTCAGGCGTGCCAAGCAAAGATTGGGAGCCGGTAACTTCCAAAAAACATTCATCAATTGAAAATACTTCGATAATGTCGGTTAGTTGCTGTAAAGAGTGCATAATGCCGGTTGATACTTCGGTGTAGCGGTTTGGCCGAGAAGGGCGTTTGATAATATCAGGACAGAGCTGTTTGGCCTCTCTAATCCGCATGCCTGTTTTAACGCCATGTCGACGTGCCTCATAAGAGCAAATGATAATACAAGTACCGAGCTCAGCATTGGTAACACCAACAGGTTTGCCAGCTAGCTCAGGGAAATCCAATTGCTCAATTGAGGCAAAAAATGCATTCATATCGATGAAGACGATTGCGCGTGGCCAAAACTTTTTATTTTTCTTATGGTTCATATGTACCCCTTTTGTACCCGTACAACTATAAGTGATTTATAGCGTGGCGTAAAGAGGTACAAGTGTAATTCTTAAAAATAGGGCTAATAATCTTGAACAATATTGATTCTGTAGGCAGATATAGTTAATTTCTTAAAATATATAGATATCATTGATGATGTTAATATACGACTACACGAATAAATCCGTAATTACACAGAGCTTTAATTCTAGTGAAAATTAAATATTAATCCCCAAGGGAGCAACATGAAAATAACTATTTATCCACTGTCAAAAGCTGATTATATTCCAGATGATTATAAGATTAATGCCCAAATTATGGCGAAATACTTTACTAAGAGTTTGGTGCTTGAGGTTGATAAAGCTAACAATCAGCATAATCCTTTTAGTCCTTATACTTATGGTGATATTGTCAGGGCTGTTTATGGACAATTAAAGATAGATGGAAATGAGCTCGAGAAAAGCCAAGTTAAACTCATTAAAATCAGACACCATATTAAGAACCCTCAAGAAGAGCTTTGCCAGCTTTGTGCTCATCTAGACCAAAATGTTGACGACCGCTTAACGTCAGCCGCTAGTGGCGTTAGCACTGTGCTAGTAGAGAATTTTCTAGTAGAAGAAGTTAAAACCTCGATGACTCTGGCTTGTCCAAGATTTGAGTTTTTAATTTTTGGATAAAATCCCTTTTTAAAAAAGCTCTCGCCATATTAGCGACTTTATATTATTTACTTAACTGATGGTAGATGCAGATTATAGCCGTAACTTCATTAGAGAATTTGAGGCAGCAATGGTACTATCTGGTTGCATATGCGCAACTTAATTAAATGAGGAATAAAATGGCAACTGGTACAGTTAAATTTTTCAATGATGCTAAAGGATTTGGATTCATAACACCCACAGATGGCTCTAAAAATATTTTTGCACATGGTAACGACATGAAAGACTCTTTAAGAAAAGGCAACAAAGTGTCTTACACTGTTGAAGAAGGGCCTAGAGGGCCTAGAGCGGTTGATATTTCTGTAGTGCCTGAATGATATTATCTACTGAGACCTAACTGACTAAGTTCCACAAAAGGTTTGGTAGTTATCATCATGGCCTAGAGGAACATCAATATAGTTAATTGCACTTTTATTAGCCGCATAGGGTGATTTTATATCTTCAAGCAGTTGCTTTAAAAATAGTTGATTATTTTTTACGGTCGCATGGTAGATAGCTTCTTCAACAATATGGTTTCTCGGTATCACAACTGGGTTAACTTGTTTCATTATTTTCTGAGCCATTGTATATTCAAGATCTTGAGCCTTCAATAGTTTATGCCAGCGCTCAATCCATATGGTTATTGGTTGTAATAGCTCGCACGACAATTGATAGGTTAGGCTATAAAAAGTATTGTGATAATCTAATTGATGCTGTTGCATTAATGATAATAGCTCTTCAATAAGAATTTTAACGTCATAGCTTGTCGTTTGAAAGCCAATTTTTTTAGACATGTTGGTTAGCCAATACTGCTCATATCGTCTATCAAAATCATTGAGAAGTTGCTCGACAATTTTAATGGCCGTTTCTTCATTAGTCGATAGAAAAGGCAGTAAGCATTCTGCAAGTCTGAACAAGTTCCATTTTGCCATAGAGGGTTGGCTACCAAAAGCATAACGGCCGTTAACATCAATTGAGCTAAAGCAAGTGTCCAAATCATAACGATTCATAAACGCACAGGGGCCAAAATCGATTGTCTCACCTGATATTGTCATGTTATCAGTATTCATGACGCCATGAATAAAACCAATAGAAGACCATTCACTTATTAATTTAGCTTGACTGTCGATAACCGATTTCAAAAATGCATATGCACGTTTTTCATTCATTTCAATATGTGGATAATGGCGTTTTATACTGTAATCCATTAATTCGGTTAGCACTTCTTTATCTTGCAAAGCTGCAGCATATTCAAAGGTGCCAACACGAATGTGACTGCTGGCTATACGAATAAGTATTGCACCTTCTTCTTCTGTTTGTCGGTATATTTTTTCAGACGTTGATAATATAGCTAAACTTCGTGTGGTTGGAATCTGTAAGGCTGCTAAAGCTTCACTGTAAATATATTCACGCAGCATAGCCGACAATGTCGCTTTGCCATCTCCTCGTTTTGAAAAAGAGGTTCTACCTGAACCTTTAAGCTGAATGTCATATAGTTTCTCACCTGGAGATTGATACTCACCTATTAATCTAGCTCTGCCATCTCCGAGCATAGAAAAGTTTCCAAATTGATGTCCTGCATAGGCTTGAGCTATATGTGGGTAGTGATTCTCTAGCAAATCATTTATTAATTCTGGCTTATTTTCTTGGTCAAGTTCTAGCTTATGTGCAAGTGCTTGATTAAAAAGATAAGGGTTAACATCATAATCTATTTTATTATTAAGAGCTTCATAAAAGCATGATGGAAGTTGTCGATAGGTTTGAAGTAGTTTGGGCAAATCTTTCTCTTATAATATTTTTTAAATATGTAAAGCTTATTATATCAGTAAATTAAGTTTTTCTTGATATGATAATTTACAGTTTAATTTAAGGCCATAATTTCAATAGTGTGTGATTTTCTGGGAAGGGAGGAAAATTGTCAGTTTGACTATATAAGAAAACCGCATATACTCAACCTATTATTAACTTCGGACAATATTCCTTGAATCAACCTAAATTTTCCCTTCTAGATCTTAGCCCCGAGCTAATGCAGAGCTTATCGCTACTTAGCTATGAAAGCATGACCCCTATTCAAGCACTTAGCTTGCCGCATATACTGAATGGCAAAGATGTCGTTGCCCAAGCGAAAACGGGCTCTGGAAAAACAGCAGCATTTGGAATTGGCATCTTATCAAGGCTAGATATCAAGGCTAATCACGTACAGGCGCTGGTGCTATGCCCAACAAGAGAATTGGCCGATCAAGTTTCTAAAGAAATTCGAAAATTGGCACAAACGACCCCTAATATACGAGTGCTTACGTTATGTGGTGGCATCCCATTTAATGCTCAGGCGACTTCTCTAGAACGAAGAGTTCATATTATTGTTGGGACACCGGGCCGTATCGAAGAACATTTACAAGAGAAAACACTGAAACTAGACCAGCTAGATATTTTGGTGCTCGATGAAGCGGATCGAATGCTTGATATGGGATTTCAGCCATCGATCGATATCATTATTGAGCAGATACAAAAGAAACGTCAAACATTATTGTTTAGCGCAACTTACCCCGAAAGAATTAATCTCATGACTAAACGTGTCATGACTGATCTTATAAAGATTGAAGCGGACACGACTCATAATGACGCAAGTATTCAGCAGCATTTCTATAAACTAAAAAATAATGACCAACGTATAACGGCACTACGCTTAATACTATTACAGCAGCTCCCTGAGTCTACTCTAGTGTTTTGCAACACTAAACGAGAAACTGATTCTGTAGCCGATCAACTAAAAAATCATGGCTTTAGCGCACTAGCATTGAATGGTGATCTTGAGCAAAAAGAACGACGCGAAATATTGGTTCAATTTGCTAATAAAAGTATTTCCATACTGGTTGCTACTGATGTGGCTGCACGTGGTCTTGATATCAACAAAATAGATGCCATTATAAATTATGATATTGCACGCGAGCTGGAAATACATGTCCATCGAATTGGGCGCACGGGGCGAGCGGGAAGAATCGGCAAGGCATATTCTCTTTATATCGACGATGAACATTCTCAAATTAGACGACTTGAAGAATATTTAGAGCAATCTATTAAAACGTATGATTTACTTCCACTTAATCTATTAAAAAAATCATCATATCACTCATCGATGGCGACATTGAAAATCAATGGTGGAAAAAGCCAGAAAGTTAGGCCAGGTGATATTGTTGGTGCCTTAACCGGAGAACATGGTATCAAGGGAGCGGATATCGGAGATATTGATATCTTTGATCGACGTGCCTATGTTGCTGTCAGTAAAAAAGTGATTCATATTGCCCTCAAAAAGTTAAACGATGGGAAGTTGAAGGGCCGTTCATTTCGGGTTACGCGAGTTTAGCAAGAAACTCAGTCAATTCTAGTTATAAGAGCTCATTATAACTTCAAGTCTTTGCCGTTAGGTATCGTTACTCTTTTAAATAGAGTATTTACTATATCAGCAAAATGATTTAAGAGCCGCTTCGATGCAACCACCTTAACGTTGCCTTAATGTTCGTATGGTCTAATGTCGCGTTATTACATCACGTGGCGAAAAATACATGAGACGAATTGTCTTGGCAGGGCTTAGTTGTTTTCTCTGTGTGCAGTTATTACATGCAAATACACTTAACCTAAATAATTCTCAATCTTACCAAGCATAAATGCTACTTGGCTATCAGCAACAAAACGATGAGTCCAATAGTGTTTTGAGTTTGCAGATACCACTTTGGCAACAAAGTGATCGCCTCTTGTTTGCCCAGGCAAATCACCAAACGTCATTTAAAACCGCTCAAGTCAGTTCGCTTGATTTAGCCTATCGTTGGTTAAATGAAAAACAAACACAGCTATGGGGCTTGCATGCCGGATATGATGCCCAAAAAAGTCAGCATGGTAACTCTTACCATAATGTTAATTTAGGGTTAGAGATGCGTAGTAAGCGCTGGCACGCTTATGCGAATGCTTATCTCCCCAGCAAAAAAAAATATGTTGAGAAAAACTACCATCAGTGGGAATTACGCCAAGAAACCGATCCCAATGGCTTTCATTATGTCTACCAAAAACAGGGACTAGAAACCGCCATGCTCGGTGGTGATGCTAACCTAGGTTTTGTATTTTGGCCTGCATTAAATGCCACTTTATATATGGGTGGCTATCATTATCAAGCCGCCGAAGTGAAAACCTTAGCCGGGCCAAGAGGACAACTTGATATTGATCTTTATCGTCCATCAAACACAAAGAATACTATTTTAAATCGAATCGCCTTTAGCGCCATGGTGCAACATGACTCAGTTCGCAAAACAGGTTGGTATGCTGGATTAAGTTTTGTGCTGAATATGGGCGCTGAAAAACAAACGTTATCAACAATGCAACAATATTTACAGTATCCTGTGCCAAGAACCTATGGAACACTAGTTCGAGGTAATGATGCAAGAGTGTTAGATTTATTAACCAATAACGAGGGCAATCCATTTACCATTGCTCAAGTGAGTAACGAGGCCGGTATTGACCATGCTATCGCTAACCAAGAGAATGTTATTGCAGTACAAGGTAGCATAACAGGACTTAGTCAAATAAATTTAAATCCTGGGCAAAGTTTAACAGGTGGGGATTACACGCTCACCAATGGCGTTACCTTAACACCGGGCCGTAATGGCAAGCTGACGGCGGCAACAGGCGAAGATTTAATTCAAATAAGTAACAACAATCGTATTGAAAATATCATACTAAATAGTGATGCCAATAAAGGCGCCATCGTAAATGATTTAAAGACTTCTTTTGGCAACGTTTCAATTAATAATGTGACAGCCAACTCAAAATTTAAATTTATTGTCACAGACGGCCTCGAGACTTCGAACTTAAGTGTGACTAATAATCAACTTAACCTTGGTGATATTAATTTTACTAATGGCATTCATTTACAAGTAGATTCAGGTGCCGTCAACGCTAACTTCATTAATAATAGCATCGGCTTTGGTGCGGGCGAGGGTAATCGGGGGATTTATATTTATTCATCGGCTATTGGCAATGCTGTTAGTTCAAGGTCGACAATTGAAAGCATTAATAATAATACGATTCAGTTTGCTAAAGGTGATGGCAATGCAGGTAATCATATTGAGGCTGCGGATACGGAAAATGCTTTGGCAGAGGTTACCATTCATAATCTGCAAAATAATATTATAAGTTTTGCCGAAGGTGATTATAATACGGGCATTCATTTGTTAGTGGCTAGTGGAAGCGGGCAGGGCTCATTGACAGCATACAATGTTATCAACAATGAAATAGCATTTGAAGCAGGAAATTATTTAATAGGCCTGGATACTACCGTTGGTTATTTAATTGGAACAGGCAAGCTAACCATTGATACTGTTTACAATAATAATTTTAAGTTGCCAACGACGGGCACAGATAATAAAGGTTTTAACTTTATAGCCGGTGACGCACTAACAACACAGATTACTATTTATATCCGTCATAATGGCGAAAATTTATCATCAGCAAACAATAATGCCTCTATTAGCCAACAAGGTAATGTGACAATAATTTTAGATTAATGAAAACTAATCTTCCCCCATTTCCGTAGACACTCCCTTCTACGAACTCACGCAGCCAGCTCAAATTGACTGGGTGAATGGTATCCAATCGATGAATGCCTTCATTTGTGATTCTAATACCCTTCGATATACTGAAACAAGCTTTGTTTTGCTATCAATCGAGTTGAATAAACCTGTTGATGAACAAGCTCCACCTTCAATGTATGAAAAAAACTTTCACTAATGGCATTATCCCAACAGTTCCCTCGTCGACTG
>JAWUYR010000040.1:0-7224 GCA_034110705.1 Gammaproteobacteria bacterium
TACCAAAATCACGTCCTTTAAGAGGGAATATTTCAGCACATAATAACCATGCAATTGGACCTGCACTAAAGGCAAACGGTACTAAGAAGGCGCCAATCGATAGCACATCAAGCACGTTAAAGAATTCATTGTGAATGTTTAAGCCGAATGAAGCCGATAAAATCAGAATTGCAATTCCCATGCCTAAGTAACCCCAATACAAAAGCAGCTTACGCCCTTTGTTATCGACAAAGAAGATCGCTGCGGCACAGTCAATTACGTCAATATTACCAATCAGTACCGTCATCCACATTTGTTGTGGGTGCGTATGAAAACCTGAAATATCAAAAATCTTCGGCGCATAGTACATAATCATATTAATACCGGTAAATTGCTGCATCACTTGGATAACGATACCAAGACCAAGTACCTTGCGAAAGGCCTTATTGTTGCGTAATAATGAAAAGCCACTTTGCGTTACGGCAACGCTGTCTTCAATTTCGCGTATTTCACGACGAATTTCAGCTTCGTTATCGCGGATTTTGTGTCAGACAACATTGGCATCTGAGGTGTAGTTTTTCATGATTAACAAACGCGGACTGCGCGGCAATAATAATACCAATACTGCCATTAAAAGTGCTGGGATACATATAATACCCAGCATCCAACGCCAACTACCAGTATAACTAAAATACGTGTCACTCAAGAAAGCAATTAAAATTCCTAAGTAAACCATTACTTGATACATAGAGACAATACCACCACGAAAACGACGTGGTGCCATTTCGGACAAGTAAATCGGAGCAATAAAGGCCGCCATACCAACTGACAAGCCTAAGATAATACGGTAAATAATCAGCATGGTTGCAGAATCTGCGCTAGCTGATAAAAGAGAGCCTATAGCAAAAATGATACCTGCAATAAATAAAACGACCTTACGGCCCAAACGTTTTGAAAGATAACTACCTAACAATGTACCAATAAACGCGCCTAATAATACAGCGCTAACCACGTACTCTGAAACTTGTGTGCTAATGCCGAATGTTTTATCAATAAAAGGAAGTGCGCCAGAGATGACACCTGTATCAATCCCAAAAAGTAAACCGGCCAAAGCCGCAGTAACTGAAATCATATACACAAATTTCGTCGTCTTAGATTCACTCATATCGAGACTCCATAATCAGATAATTGAACGATCTTACTTTATACAGGATCTCATAGGTATGAGCAGGTCAAATACTAACCTTTACAAGGAAAATCCCGCTCATTTAATGCAAAAATAATTTTATATTTTTGACTGTTGGGTTTTGGGCTATATTCTTCGGGGCCCTCCCTTTGCAACTTTAATCCCTATCTATATTGTTAGCATTATTATGTTGATTACTTTTTATTCTATTTTATTGTATAGTGATATCAATCACACGCGATATAAAATGTAAAGCGTACAATATTTCTCAACGTGCTACTTTATATTAAGAGGTTTTTGAAACTATGAAATTTTTAATGATAATCATTCTTGTTAATGCCATTTCATTACTAGCTACATCTAGTTATGCAACAAATACATTTGTAAAAAACACACCTGGAATACGAAAAAGCGAATCTATTAAAATGGCAGAAAGAAATTTACAAGCATTATGTAAGCAGGATAAAGCAAATGCAGTTCGAGCACAGATCCCCTATCAGAATTGTATTCGAAACAAAGGTAACTCTCTTAGTGCGAAAGCACAATGTGCCGCACAAAAACCAATTCAACCACTTTGTAGTTAATCTGTAAAGCACATCTTGAATTGCGGCAAGTTAACTAAATAAATATTATGACTATAGTGATTTAGGCTTTAACTCTTACACCAATAAAATAAAGAGTGGCACCAGCAAAAAGTGCAACGTACAAGTTCTGTCCAAACATAGCAATAACTGTTAAAGCAATTAACCAACAAGGCAAATACCAAGAACGCTGACACGCATTCCATAGTTTAATTCCGCGATAATTTATTAATAGATAAACTAATTGAGCTAAAAGACAAACACAAGTTACAATAATATTATTCCACGCGCCCGCCATAACAAACAATAGACAAATAGTAATAAACAGAAATGGTGATATAAACCAAGCTATCGGCATTCTGAATATTCGCTTTGCTGCCGGCATCGTTTGACGTAACTTACTTACTGCTAATGGACCTGCCAAATAACTTAACAAGTGAAAACTTGAAACCACTACAACTAACGCTATCCACGTTTTAAAAATAAAGAAAAAAGCAATTGAAATTACGGTGTTGGCAACTAAAGAACGATGACTGATATGATACTTAGGGTGCAAACGAGAAAAATAACGAGGTAATTGCCCAAAATGACTCAGCGCTGTTAACATTCTTGTTGAGGAAGCAACATAAGAAAAGCCTGCATCACTTGGAGATACTGCAGCACCAACTTGCAGCAAGATCACCATCCAAGCTAAGTTTAATGTTGCCACTAATTGTATGAATGGAGATTTATAATCGATGCTAAGGTTAGCCGAATGTAAGAATGCCGCCTGTAAACCTAAATAAAGTGCTAAGCCTAAGCCTAAAGCACAAAACAAGGCAATTGGAATATCGCGTGCTGGGTTTTTTGCTTCACTGGTAAAATTCACAATCATTTGCACGCCATTAAACCCATAAATAATACCACCCGCAATAATAGCGGTTAAGATATGGTGTAAGCCTAATAAATCCGGTACGTGATAATTATGATGATCACCTTTGAAAGTGAAAAGCACAATAATCGTTAACAATGGCACGATAAACTTAAAAACTGTCAACAAGGAATTAAAACGTGCAAATAATTTGACTCCCCAAGTGTTTAATAGAGCATACAAGCCAATAAGTAAAAATATACTCCAGTGCGGCCAGGAAAGATAACGAACGGTTGCCAAAGCTTCTGTTGGGATCACGGCGACTGTACCAAACCAATTGGCAATGCCGATTAAAAAAGCAAAATCTTTATTATGGCTAAAGGTACAAACTGATGCGAGTAAGCCACGTTTAGGATATAAACTAACTAACTAACTCGCTTAAGCACAAGCAAAACAATAACATTAGTAATGCGCCAACGATCCAAGCCACATAAGCACCAGCACCGGCATACTTTGCCGCATACATGCTGGCGAAAAGCCAACCAGAACCGATAGTTCCGCTTAAACCAATCATAACTAAATGAAAAATACCGATTTTATGCTTCATTGATTATATTCTAATTTCGACTGTTTCGCAGAGCGCATACTACTCTGTTTTGATAAGAATACCTAATTCGTTAAAAGCTCCATAAGCGTTAAGGCTTCATCTTCAACCAGCTCCTTCGCTTCTTGCAGGTGCTGTAAATCATCTTGAAGGGATATAAGTTTAGGGGAGCTATCTTCACCTTGATAAAGAGTTGGGTCACTTAGTGTTGACTCGCATGCCGAAATTTTTTGCTCAAAATCTGATAATTTATCTTCCAAGTTTTTTAGACGTTTCTCATGATCCATTTTTTTAGATACCGATAATTTTATTACTTTAGGTTTTGTCTTATTCGCCACTCGTTTAGATTCTTCGGCAAACCATTTTTGATAATCGTTAATATCACCAGCAAAAGCTTTGACTTGGTTATTGGCAATTAGATAGAGCTCATCTGCCAAGCTATTTAATAGAAAGCGATCATGGGTAATCAGAATTAATGCTCCTTGATAAAATTGTAGAGCAGTTGCCAGTGCTTCACGCGTTTCTAGATCCAAATGATTGCTTGGTTCATCCAATAAAAGAATATTAGGCTGCTGCCAGACTAATAATGCAAGTGCCAAGCGTGCTTTTTCACCACCCGAGAAATGATTAATAGGCTCAAACACTCTGTCACCTTGAAAGTTAAATCCGCCTAAAAACTGACGCGCTTCTTTCTCACCGATTCTAGAATCGATCATTTTCAAATGCCACATGGAATTTTCAGAAAATGATAAACTTTCAATTTGATATTGAGTAAAATAGCCTACTTTTAGTTTTGAGTTAAAAGTGCTCTCCCCTTTTATGGGTAAGATTTGTGCTAACGCTTTTATTAGAGTTGATTTACCGGCACCATTAGGCCCAATGAAAGCAATTCTATCGCCAGGATGAATCGATAAACTGACTTTATTCAGTATTATCTTATCGTCATAACCAATGTCAGCATTGCGTATGGTTAACATTGGATTACCTGCCGCGGGTGCATCTTTGAATTCAAAGGTAAAGGGATTGCTTTGCTGCACGGCAGCTACTTTATCCATACGTTCAATCATTTTCAAACGTGATTGAGCTTGTTTGGCTTTGCTCGCTTTAGCTCTAAACCGGTCAACATAACTTTGTAAATGGTTTAATTTATGCTGTTGCTTCACAAATTTCGCTTGTTGCAATTCTAATTGTTGTGCATATTGTCGTTCAAAATTAGAATAGTTACCGGCAAAATTATGCAGTTTTTGTTCGCTAATAAATACAATTCGATTCACGGCATTATCAAGAAACTCTCTATCATGCGAAATAATGATAATCGTTTTTTTAAGATCACTAATCCAATTTTCAAGCCAAAAACTCGCCTCTAAATCCAAGTGATTGGTTGGCTCATCGAGCAGCAATAAATCACTAGGCTGCATTAGCAAACGGGCTAAATTTAGGCGCATTCTCCAGCCACCGGAAAAATCATCAACCGCATTTTTAATATCGCCAGCGACAAAGCCTAAACCGGCCAAAATTTTAGCCGCTCGACTTTCAGCACTATAACCATCGCATTCGGCTAACTCTAAATGTGCATTTGCAATGCCTTCACCATCGTCATTTTCCTCTGCCGTTTTTAACCGACTAAAAATAGCCGCAAGCAACTCATCACCGGATAAAACGTAGTCAATAGCTGATTGTGTACCATGGGGTACTTCTTGCTCTATTTCGGCAATTTTAGTGCCGTTAGGCAGTTCAAAATCACCTTTGTCTGGCTCGATGTTACCTTTAATCATTTTAAATAAGGAGGTCTTACCCACACCATTACTACCGACTAAGCCCGCTTTTTCGTTTTGATAGAGAGTAATATCGGCATCTTCGAGCAAGACTTTTAGCCCGCGTCGTAATGTAATGTTTTTTAATTGAAGCATTTCTTCACCTTTAATTCTTTGATTGATCAATTTTCATGAAGGCGCTATTTTATGAAGAAATACTAAACACAAATGTGCTGAGTAACATCGGTCGAAAAAATCGAGTTGAAGTGTATGTAAAGTGGCCAAATATAGTGAGATGCCGCCATATTGTCAAGCTTTTAACACGTTACGAGATATAAATTTCTTTCAAAAAACAATATTGCATTATGCCTTGATCCGCCTTTTTACAACGATAGCATAACTCCAAGTCACTAAACCTAAAATACTGTTGCCTATTAGTAACCAGTAATTCACTCTATAGTCTAATAGCAATGCCCACCCCATAACACCAAGAAAGCCCGTCACAATTAATATGGTGACACGTGTAGGATTAAGAGCCTGACCACGTTTGGTATCACGCCGATTCCTATACCACATTAAGAAAAAAATATAACATTGTACCGCAATAGTCATGCTGACATACACTAATCCTAACGTGTGGCTTGACGAATGTGCCAATACTGTTCCAATAGTGTCAGTTTGTGGTGAGATTGAATGTGCCATCTAACGTCTCGCTTTATTTGGCCTTGCTAGCCTTAGTCAATGTAGCAGAGAGTATACCCTAACCTTGCAATAACCTAACCGTTAATACATCTGTAATTTGTTAAGAATAATTTAATCGCTTTTATGTAAACAAAGGGGATAATTAAATACTATTAAGTATTCAATGTTAATGAGTTTTTAATGTAATGTTTTTATTCTCTATTATTATTGAGCAACACTTTTGCATATTAATGAACTATCTTCAATTACTACTCAAAAAAAATGGGCGTTGTTATAACAACGCCCATTTTTATTATAATTAAAACTGATAACTTAAATATACACTGCCGTTACCTACATCATTACGTATACTTCTAAAATTTTTATCTTTCTCTTCAGCATGTTGATAAAGAGCTACTCTTGAACCAAAAGCTAGCTGGCTATTTAATCTATATTCTAAGATAGACTGCAATGAGTCACTCCAAAAATGCAATCTTTGGTTTTCACCACCAGACTTATAACCAGCTAAATTATTAACATAACCTGCTTCTAAACCAAAGAAAAGTTGATTATTAAATTTTTGTGGTGAAACTTGAAAAAATCTTGTGTAATAAATACCTATTGGGATAGATGAATATGTGATTTTCGTATCTGGATCAGCCGGTATCGTAGATTTTTGTTCTGTAAAGTGATAAGCTCTAAGTTCTACCCTGTTTAAATTCATTTTGCCAAAATTATAAAAAATTCCAGGGTTTCCGTCACTGCTCAATGACACACCAGCGCCAGAGTGATATTGTTGTGCAGCAGTAGCCACACCAAAGAAGCTTAGGCAGCTTAAGAGAATTAAACTGTAACGATAAAATATTTTCATAATAAGTTTTTCCTTAGGTTAAGTATGAGTATATGTTTATATACCAAAAAATAATACCATACGCCAGTCATTCGAGCGCCAAAACATAAAGGATGTTGATTGGCTAGTTCAACAATGACATCCAATGCCTCATTGGTTACCTCAAAATCTTCGCGTAAGCTACGATGACTTTCATTAAAGAGTTTTCCTAACCAAACAGCATCATTTGCTTGCATGGCTTTTTTAGCCTCTAAAGTTCTATTGCATTCACTCACAACATGGCGTGCACGCTTTAACACCAACTCACTCAAGTTAGCTTGTTCGAGCTGTTCAATCGTCGCATCGCGTAGTGCTCTAATTCCTAAACTTTCTGCCGCTTTCTCACATTGCAATCGGCGTTCATTATAAGCCGACTCAACCAAACCACGTCTTGTGGCTGTATCTAAAACAACAATAGCAACATTTTCAGGCAAGGCGATTTCTTCATAACTTAAGTCACGACAATCAATTAGTACAGCATGATCTTCTCGCCCTACTGCTGAGTTCAATTGATCCATAATGCCGCAGTTAACGCCAACCCAATGATTTTCAGCTCTTTGTGCTAACTGCGCCATTTTAACCGGCTGCCATTTGATGTTATTAACTTCACACAATGCATGAGCAACGGCAAGCTCTAATGCAGCTGAAGAAGATAAACCTGCGCCAATGGGAACATCACTAATAATAACAGGAACCGTAT
>JAWUYR010000041.1:0-12077 GCA_034110705.1 Gammaproteobacteria bacterium
GGGCAACTTGAAATGAATAATGGTTATATCAAAGTGACCAGCGGCTCTAATGGTAATGCTACTGCAACCAGTGTTGAGGGTGTTTTTGCCTCTGGTGATGTTATGGATCATATCTATCGCCAGGCTGTGACATCAGCGGGAACAGGTTGTATGGCCGCATTAGATGCTGAACGTTATTTGGATGCTTTGGAAGATTAAGCTCTAAGCTATATTTATCGCGTTAGACAATTTCTGCTTTCACTGTGATTGTCTGATAATCAAGCAGTGATATTAAGTTGAGCATGTTATGAGTATAGGAGATCATTAATATTATAAAATTTACTGATTATATCACTACCAAAAGAATTTCTTCTCGAATCAAAAACATGATCAAAATCAACTGGTAATGTAAACCCCTGATGCTGTTTTAAATTTCCTGAAACCAGGCCATCCCCTATCACTCTATGGTGAGCGCTAAATAAATAGTGATTGAATGCTCTAACCTTCTCGCGCTCAGTTATATTCTCTCCTTCTATATAAGGCGTCTCCAGTATACATTCACCCTCTAGGAATATCATTTTAGCAGAAGCAAAATGGCGAAATTTTGAACCGTAAAGAGTTAAATAAATATCATTCCAAATTTGAGCAATACGACTTGGCGCGCTAACTGTTTTGTCATGCCTTGAAGGATTGGCATTGCAGATCTTATAAACTTTTTTCCCGTATTTATAGACAGTACCAGAGTTACCCTCGCCTAACTTTATGCCTTTATCACATAAATTTTTTAAGCTGCATATATCTTCAGAAGGGCTGTATCCATGGCTTGTCGAACACATTGATAACATTGGCTACAAACACGTACTGCTTCAGTTATTTTATGATGATGTGATTTTGGCGTGTCGCGAATTAAGGGAACATTTGTCGTTTTAAACGAAGAACAAATGGAGCAAAATATTTCACCACAATGTCGACAGTGATGCCGCCTGGTGAATGTTGTAAAGTCGCACTTACAAGAACTGCAAGAGAGACGGTCTTTATTCGATATTCAACGATACATTATATAAGCTCATTTTAGTAATATTGAAATCTCTTAAATTATTTATTTTGAAAGAATTAGATAACATATCTTAACAAAGCAATCTTAAAAAAAAGTTAAGTCATCTATGCTGATTAAGTAACGTATATCCCCCTTCTCCTTGCATGTACCGCAATTTTCAGGCAGAATCCCTCCATTAATCAAATAGGCAACACAAAATGGCAAAAGAAGAAGCATTCAAATTAGATGGAGTCATCTTAGACGCACTACCTAATGCGATGTTCCGTGTTGAGTTAGAGAACGGCCATAAAGTGATAGCGCATATATCTGGACGAATGCGTAAAAACTACATTCGCTTGACTACAGGTGATGAAGTAGAAGTTGAGCTTTCACCTTATGACCTAGAGAAAGGCCGTATTACGTTGCGTAAAACGGGTCGTCGTCGTGAAAAAGTTGATCCTAAAGCTGAAAAAAGAGCGGCTGCTGAAGCTGCTAAAGCAGAAAAGAAAGCGGCTGCTGAAGCGGCTGAAGAAGCTACAGAAGCAAAAAGTGAATAACTTTTTCTAAGCGACTATTTTTTCTAATAAAGGATTAATGGCGCTAAGCATTTTCTGGCGAACATCTTCTAATGATGTCGTCGCATCAATTACCCTAAAGCGCTCTGGCTCTGCTATAGCCATTTCTAAATAAGCATCTCTCGCTCTCTGAAAGAAGGCACTTGTTTCTGACTCGAAACGGTCGGTTTTCGCACGTTCTTGTAAACGGTCTAGCGCTAATTCCACAGGTGCATCGAGTAAGATAGTTAAATCAGGGGTTAAGCCTTTTTGCACGAGTGTTTGTAAGACCGCAATTTTTTCAGCGCCCAAACCACGAGCAGCCCCTTGATAAGCAAAACTGGTGTCTGTGAATCGGTCACAAAAAACGGCTTTTCCAGCAGCAAGCGCTGGTAAAATCACGCGGCTAATATGTTGTGCACGCGCAGCAAACATAAGCAAAAGCTCAGTTTCAGGCTCAATACTTTCTTCGTGTTCACTCAGGAGAAAATGACGGATTTCATCAGCGAGTGGTGTTCCACCAGGCTCACGCGTAATCAGGATAGGAATATCTTGTTGATGGTAGTGTTCCGCTAAGAAACGCAAATTTGTAGTTTTACCAACACCTTCAATACCTTCAAAAGTGATAAATACGCCGGGATATTCATTCTGACTCATTGATGCTTCCTAAAACTAATATAAAGACGTTATTGTAGCATTTAATACGGAGCTCGTTAATGGCAATCGCGAATAAACATGTCAGTAATGCTCATAGCCGCTTTGTAATACTCGAGTATTGATTGTAACTCTTGTGTCTTATCACTTGGCTTAACCAGGTAATCATCTGTCCATTGATAATATTGCGGTTGCGGAACTAAAGTAACGACACCGGAAGGTCCTGCGATTAGCTCACTAGAATTAAAAGCATAGTGTGAAGCTTCCAGATTAAATAGGTTTGTTCCGATGGTAAGGTAATTTACATCCGACAGGCTCATATGGTACAGCGTTGGTAAAATATCTTTATGTGAGCCAAAAATACTTGTATCGATAGTCTCTGGCAAGTAGTTTTTTGGCACATAAAAGTAACATGGTACACAATATCGTTGGAATAATTCAGAGTCGGTATAACTGTACATTCCCCAAAAAGAGTGATCACCGGTCATACTCACAATAGTATGTTCGGCAAGTTCACTATCTTTTAACCAGTCCATAAAATCACCTGCAACTGAATTAGCATACTGATAGACTTCTAAACGTTGCTTCATCAGCTTGCGACTGCACATTAAGCGCTGCTCGATATCGCTAGTAATTTCCGAAGGACCTAGATCATAGGTTTCTGGATAATTGTATGGTGGATGATTCGATGTATTTAGCGCCACGATAAATTGTGGCTTTTTAGCTTGTTTAAGTTTTTGTTTCAAATAATCAAACAAATATTCATCGTGCAATCCCCAGCTATGTTCGTAAGTATTTGTTCTTTTGGGGATAGCCTTTCTGATATGACTATCGCCTTCAACGTGATCAAAGCCTTGGAATTTTAAAAAAGTACCAATATTACGCCAGGTTAAACTACCACCGTACACGACAGAAGTTTCATAGCCTTTTTCTTTGTAAACAAATGCGGCCGATGATTTTATCTCGGCATTAATTAAACGTGATTCTGGATAGTTGCTGCAATTAGCACGGTGCGGTAAGTTAGAGGTTAGTGCCAAAAAGCTTTCTATTGTTCCCTGCCCGTCAGAAGTGAAATTTTTAAACACAATATCTTGTTCAAAGTGTTTACGTAAACTTGCCATTAAGTCTAAATTATCTTCTTCAAAGCTTAAAATATGTGAGGCAAAGCTTTCCATCATAATCAGCACAACATGAGGAGGTTGATTAGTCGCTGTTTCATTTGGTACAACATAAGCACTTAGATGCTCTGTTAATTTAACGGGTTCAGTAACTTTTTTTGATCTCATTACCAATAAAGCCTCCGCCGGATCATTATGGAACCCATAAGTTTTTGATAAGTTATAAGATCCTTTTTTATTTTGACGACGTAATTTGACAGCTTTAGTAAAGCTGAAAATACCATTCATGCACAACTTGTTAATAAACTCGTTATCACTAACACGTGCGTGCATAATACCCAAGGGCAGTGAGCTGATGGTTCCGCGCGCCAAGAGAAAGTCTATGACAATAAAAACAATTAAGAGAATACTAACTAACCAGCCATGATAGTGAAGAGAGCTTAAATGATAAAAGCCAATAAACTTCGCCAAGAAAAATAAGCCAACTTCAAGGGCGAGAATAACACCAATGACTAAAGGTAAATTATAATCACGCATGGTTTCAATAACCGCTTTGGTATCATCATCGAAAAAACCAAAGATCATATAGTTGATGTGTTCATTAAAATATGTGAAAAAGGCGACATCAATACTGAGCAAAAGCACAATACTTGATAAGCTTATAAAATAATAAGCGACTAAAATATAAGCGGAAAAATTAAATAAGCTTGGGCTATCGATAATATATAGTGGAATGGCGAGTAACAACGGTAGCGCATTTGCTATGGCAATTACTTTAAGATCGAATCGCCCTCCTAGCCAAAAAGCTTTTAGTATGTCTTTTTTACGTTCTCCTAAAGCACTTTTCTTACCAAAAGTGATTAAGATAATACAACGAATAATCAAAAGCAAAACGAATAAAGTTAAAGAAAACCAACCAATACTTTCTAGATAGATATAGCTCATAATGCTACTTTCCTTTTTTATCGAGGATATATTTTAGCACAGCACGGTCATGTGCTTTCAAAGTGCTTGAAAATTGATGTCCACCTGTGCCATTCGCAACAAAATATAATTCACTACCAGAGTCGGGTTGTAAAGCGGCATGAATCGCGCCAGCGCTGGGTAATGCGATAGGGGTTGGTGGTAAGCCACGACGACGGTAGGTATTGTAAGGACTTTTGAGCCATAAGCCTTTTCTAGTAATTTTACCTTGGTAACTATCACCCATAGCGTAAATCACGGTAGGATCAATTTGCAAACGCATATTTTTTTGTAAACGCCGATAAATAACCCCTGAAATCTTATTCAGTTCAGTGCGGTCGGCACTTTCCTTTTCAATCATTGAGGCTACTATTAAAGCTTGATATGGCTTTTTATATTGCAAACCTGTGGTTCGTTGCTTCCATTCGGCATTCAGGATAATTTCAAAGGCCTTATGTGCCCGTTTCAAAATACTCACGTCAGAATCTGGCCAAGTAAACTGATAGGTCTCTGGTAGAAATAAACCTTCTGGATTTTTATGCTTGAGATGTAATTTTTTACTGATTTGCTCTGAACTTAATCCGGTAAGTTTATGCTGTAAATAAGGATTTTCAGCCATTATTTGCAAAGCTTGTTTGAATGTCCAACCATCAATAATTGTGATTTGATGCTTTTCGATATCACCATAGGTAAGTTTATCGATAATTTGTTGTAGACTAATTCCTGGTTTAAATTGGTAACCACCACTTTGTAAGTGCCCCGCTCGACCTTCTAATAACACGATAATAGTAAATAGCCTTGGATGGGTGATAATATGATGATCATATAAATCGTAGGCAAGGCGCACCGTGGTAGCACCAGACGTGAAAGCGTAATTAACGGGAGCACGATTTAATAAACGTGGCTTGTGTAGATAATATAAAGTACTACTAAGCATCACAATAGCCAGAAGGATTATTGTAAGGCTTGTTATCCAAGTAAGTTTCTTATGGTGCATTTTAGACTTTGCTAAAAACTAAGGAACCGTTCGGGCCACCAAAGCCAAATGAATTTGAAAGTGCCGCTTTAATAGGCATTTCACGAGCTTCGTTGGTAATGAAGTTGAGATCGCAGCCTTCATCTGGTGTTTCTAAATTAATGGTCGGAGGAGCTAATTGTTCAGCAATCGCTTTGACATTATAAATTGCCTCAATGGCACCAGCAGCACCCAATAAGTGACCGGTCATTGATTTAGTTGAGCTAACAGCTACAGTGCTATCATTTCCGAAACTGAGCTTAATAGCCTTCACTTCCGCCGGATCGCCAATTGGTGTTGAAGTGGCGTGAGCATTAATATAGTGAATATCATCGCTGTTTAAGCCCGCATCAGTAATTGCATTGTTCATGCAACGACTTGGCGACTCTCCAGTTTGATCATTTGTTGTCATGTGGCTAGCATCAGCTGTCATACCAAAACCAGCTAACTCAGCGTAAATTGTTGCACCTCGAGCTTTAGCATGCTCGTATTCTTCCAGAACTAAAACACCAGCTCCTTCACCTAGAACAAAACCATCACGATCTTTGTCCCATGGGCGACTAGCACCTTCTGGATCGTCATTACGAGTTGAAAGTGCGCGCAAAGCAGCAAAGCCACCTAAGCCCATGCGACAGGTTGCCATTTCAGCCCCACCGGCTAACATAACATCCGCGTCACCATAAGTAATTGTGCGAGCGGCGTAACCAATATTATGACTACCAGAAGTACAGGCAGTAACAATGGCGATATTCGGTCCTTGTAGACCATGTTGAATAGAGACAAGGCCTGAAGCCATATTGATAATACTGCCTGGAATAAAGAAAGGTGAAATACGATTCGCCCCTTTTTCAAAAAGCTTTGAGCCATTTGACTCAATAAAATCTAAGCCACCGATGCCAGAACCAATTGCTACACCAACACGTGTTCGATTTTGCTCGGTGATACTCAAACCAGAATCTTTTAATGCTTCATCGGCGGCTGCTACAGCAAAGTGGATGAAAACATCAACTTTTTTAGCTTCTTTGGAAGAGAGAAATGGTGAGACATCAAAATTTTCCACCATGCCGGCAATTTTACTGTTGATATCATTGGTATCAAAGCGCGTAACGGCACGAATGCCGCTTTTACCTTGGGTTACATTTTGCCAATTATCAGCAACGTTTAACCCCAAAGGGGAAACCATGCCTAGGCCTGTGACAACAACTCTGCGCTTCGTCAATAGATTAACTCCGACTTATGCGTCGTTACTACTTTTGCCGATATAATCGATAACGTCTTTAACCGTTTTCAAGTTCTCAGCATCTTCATCAGGAATAGAAGCATCAAAAGCATCTTCTAACGCCATGACTAATTCAACAGTATCTAAAGAATCTGCGCCAAGGTCGTTAATAAACGATGCATCATCTTTTACTTGGTCACGTTCAACACCTAATTGCTCAGCAATAATGTCTTTAATACGTTCTTCTTGGCTCATGGATATTCCTCTTATTAATCAATAAATAAAAACTCATTGTAGTATCAGCTAAAACACGGAAATTGGCAAGTATATTGGAGCAAAATTTGGAAAATTTCTTGAAATTTTAAGATTCACGATTCAGGAAGCGACATTATGAGGTTGCAATTTCCCGGAATTTCGAATTCTTTCTTTATCGAATATATAATCCACCACTAACTTGTATTGTTTCACCAGTAATATATTTAGCACCATCACTTGCAAGAAAGGCAACACTCGCAGCAATATCTTCTGCTTGGCCCATACTTCCCATCGGGATTAGCTTATCAATTTCCATGCGTTGTGCTTCAGGTAAATCATTCGTCATATCTGTCGCGATAAAACCCGGAGCCACGGCATTAACTGTAATCGAACGGCTAGCTACTTCTAGGGCAAGCGACTTGGTAAAACCTATCATGCCAGCTTTAGCCGCGGCATAATTAGCTTGGCCTGGGTTACCCATTAAAGCGGTAACTGAGCTAATGTTGATGATGCGGCCCCAACGTTTTTTTAGCATTGCGCGTAGAAAAAGTTTGGTTATTCGGTAAACACTATTGAGATTAGTATTAATCACATCGTACCATTCATCTTCTTTCATGCGCAAAAATAAATTATCTTTGGTGATACCAGCATTGTTAACTAGAATATCCGGTGCTTTATCTTCAGCTTTTAATAAATCAAATAATGCTTGGCAAGATTCAGAGTTAGCAATATCTAATACAACACCTTGGCCATTACTTCCTAAACTTTTGCTAATAGCCTGCGCACCTTTGTTGGAAGTTGCAGTTCCAATCACGTAGATGCCTTGCTCAGCAAAGTTTTGTGCAATGGCTTTACCAATTCCACGACTAGCACCGGTGACTAAGGTAATTTTGTTTTCTTCAGTCGACATATTAATTTTCCTCGGTAACCGCGTCAGCGGCTTGGTTGAAACTATCTTGAGTAGCTAATGAATAGCCTTTAATCGTTTTGACAATACGTTTATTTAAGCCGCTAAGCACTTTGCCAGGACCGCATTCAATCGCTAGGCTCACATTATACTTTGCAAGTTGAGTCACTGTTTGCACCCACTGAACTGGCTGGTAGAGTTGCGCAACAAGAGCGGCACTAATTGCACTTGGCTCTTGCTCAATTTTATAAGCCACATTATTGATAACAGAAATACTCGGGGTTTTGATTGTTAACTGTGCTATCTCTTCCGCGAGTTTTTCGGCGGCGATTTTCATCAAATCACAATGCGAAGGCACACTTACTTTGAGCATAACAACTTTACGTGCTCCTTGTTCAGAGCAAGCAGTACAGGCGCGTTCCACGGCTACTTTGTCACCAGCGATGACAACTTGGCCTGGCGAGTTGAAATTAGCTGGAGCCAAAACATCATTATCTCGATTATCAGCGCAAATACTTTCAATTAAGGCATCGTCTAAACCAATAATAGCAGCCATCGCACCTTGACCTTTCTGTACAGCTTGCTGCATGAATTGACCGCGTTTTTGTACCAACTTCACCGCATCTATAAAATCTAAGCTATTGGCGCACACAAGCGCAGAATATTCACCAAGACTATGCCCTGCTAAATACGTAGGTTGCGGTAATTGTTGCTCTTGCCATAAACGCCATAAAGCAATGCTACTGGTTAGTAAAGCAGGTTGGGTAAACTCGGTTTGATTAAGTTTTTCTTCGGGTCCTTTTTGGCAAAGTTGCCATAGGTCAAAGTCTAAAACGGCGGATGCCTCTCTAAAGGTTTGTTGCACAATAGGTGTCTCAGAAAAAGCACTTAACATGTTAAGTGCTTGCGAACCTTGTCCTGGAAAAACAAATGCTAAAGTATCCATATGCCCTCTTTTTTAAAACTTATTTTATAACCATCTAACTAAAGCTGAACCCCAGGTAATGCCACCACCGAACGCAGCTAACATGATTAGTTGTCCAGGTTTCACTTTACCATCTTGCACGGCTGCATCAAGCGCTAAAGGAATAGAAGCTGCTGAGGTATTACCTTGCTGTGATAATGTAACAATCACTTGAGACATTGATAAGTTTAATTTTCTGGCTAAAGCTTCAATAATTCTGATATTCGCTTGATGTGGAACCAACCAGTCCAAACTATCTTGACTAATATTATTTTTGGCTAATGTCGTCGTAATTAGATCACTAAAACTATTGACGGCTAATTTAAAAACCTCACGGCCTTCCATGTTAAGTTTTTGCGGAGCAGGATCAATGTCGAGTGCATTATTAGCGAGCGATAAAATATCACCATATTCACCCATGGATTCTAAATGCGTATCGATAATACCGGCTTCATCAGAGGCGGATAACACGACAGCACCGGCACCATCACCAAATAAAACGCAAGTACTACGGTCGCTCCAATCCACGACTTTGGAGAAGGTTTCACTACCTATAACTAAAATATGTTGTGCCTTGTTATTACGTATATATTGGTCAGCAATACTTAAAGCATAAACAAAGCCTGAACATGCCGCGCTAATATCAAAAGCAGCTGCATTTTTACATTGTAATTTATGTTGTACAGTACAGGCTGTGCTGGGAAACATATGATCGGGAGTTGCAGTAGCTAGAATAATTAAGTCAATATCGTCAGGAGTTAAGTTAGATCGACTCAGCGCTTGTTTGGCCGCTTGTACGGCCATGTCACTTGCTGTTTCATCATCTGCTGCAATGTGTCTTGCAGAAATGCCTGAGCGACTTACGATCCATTCATCTGTGGTGTCGACGATTTTTTCTATGTCGGCATTGGTTAAAATCTTTTCCGGTAAGTAACTCCCCGTACTAGCGATTTTGCTAAAAATCATGTTAACTCTCACCTAAAGTGTTATCGACTATTTCAGGTAGCTTCTGTTGCACAGCAATAATTGCTTGCTTAATTGCGTAATTAAATGCCTTAGCATTGGCAGAGCCATGACTCTTAACCACAATACCTTTTAAACCTAACAAACATGAACCATTATATTTATCTGGATCATAAGCCTTGCTCACTTCTTTTAACACGGGCATGGCGATTAAAGCTCGTAGTTTGTTTTTAAGATTTTGCATAAAGGTCTCCTTGATGGTTTGCATCAACATTTTTGCCAAGCCTTCAGAAGCTTTTAAAACGATGTTACCAACAAAACCATTACAGACAATAATGTCGACTTTTTCTTGAAAAATATGATTACCTTCAACAAACCCATAATAATTAATTTTATTATTAGCATTGATCAATTCAGACGCTTTCTGTACTAATTCATTACCCTTGTTTTTTTCTTCGCCAATATTTAATACACCAACACTTGGATTGGGTATTTGTTCAATCACTTTACAAAAAGCGGTTGCCATTAATGCGAACTGTAAAAGTTGCTCTGGCGTACAATTAATATTCGCACCTAAGTCGAGCATTTTGACGCCACGTTTATTTTTTGTGGGTAATGTTGACATTAATGCGGGGCGCTTAACCTCGCCAATCATTTTCAACACAAAACGTGCGATGGCCATTAAAGCACCTGTGTTACCAGAGCTAACAACAGCATCAGCCTGATTTTCTTTGACTAAATTAATAGCGACACGAATGGAAGAGTCTTTTTTGTTGCGCATTGCAACAACAGGATCTTCATCCATCGCAATAGTTTCACTGCAGTGCTTTATGGAAATTTTTTTGGATTTGAAATTATTGAGTGCGGTCAATATTTGTGTTTGATCGCCGACCAAAATGAAATCAACTTTTGGAAATTGTTGTATGGCCTCGATAACAGCAGGAATAACGCTATTAAGCCCATGGTCTCCACTCATTGCATCAATTGCAATTTTAATGTTTGCCATTTTTGATCCTGTGTAATGGAATTCGGGATTCAGAAAATTCTAAGCTTCGCTATGCTTGCTTTTATTTATGAGTAAACCTGAATCCTAAAACAATTAATCGTCGTCTTCTTCAGTATTTTTAACTTCAATTACTTGACGACCACGGTACGTGCCATCGGCCGCAATATGATGACGACGGTGCTTTTCACCTGTTGTTGCATCAGTGGTTAATGTCGGTCCTGTTAAGCTATCATGCGAACGACGTGTGCCACGCTTAGCGCGTGATACTTTACTTTTTTGTACAGCCATTTTTGTCTCCTGTTACTTTAATTCTGACAATATATCAAAAGGATTCTTGCCAGTTTCTTCTAGTTCGTTGTCTATTTCGTCTATTATTGTTTTTGCTTTGCATTGTTCCGTGTCATGTAACGGCACAATTGGCAAACGTAAAATCAATTCATCTTCTATCATTGCCGATAAAAACTGTTGGTCGCGATCAATTAGCAATGGTTCATAATGGCTCGGTAAATGATTCGCTTCTTCTTCATCCTCAATAGGACTCAGCATGAAGCTATCTTCTATCGGTACCGTCACAGGTTTTAAACAGCGTTGGCACTCCAATATTAACTCACCGGCTATCTTACTTTGCAGATACGATAATCTTTGCTTGTCTTTACCTAGCTCTAACGTCACCGCAATTTCACCTGCATCACTCACCAACATTTCTTTAAGACGCGACATCTTATTGATTGGCAAATGCCCGGATATTTCAGCACCCTGCTCCGCCAAGCGTAACACGTTGATTTGCTGTGGTAATTGTTGTTCAGTCATAGGGGCAAGATGGTACCTGGATGCACTCAATAAGTCAACGATTACGGGGCTTTTAGCGACTAGTATGATTGCTTAAACCGTATTAGATTAAATTAGCTCTGAACAAAAATAATGATGGATTAATATAAGCATTAAATACAGTCAGTTACGAATATAACCTAAAGTGAAAACAAAGATAATCTTAGCGTCCAGCTCACCTTCTCGACGAAAATTACTCTTACAATTGGATATCCCGTTCGAATCGGTCTCGTCAGATATCGATGAAACGCCTCTTGAGAATGAATCTGCAGCGCAATTGGTGCGACGTCTAGCCGAGCAAAAAGCTCGCGCTTTAGGTAAGCAATATAAAAAAGCATTAATTATCGGTAGCGACCAAGTTTGTTTTAGTAATGGTGAGATTGTCGGTAAACCTCATACCGAAGAAAAAGCGATGCAGCAATTAGGTATCCAGACAAAGAGTAATAGAAAAGCGACGCCGCACTAGCTAACTTACTAATCTTCCCCCATAAAAGTGGACACTAATTTGTTAAACTATGAAAAACAAAGAGGTGACATATGTCAAAAAACGCAAGAAAATATACGGCAGAATATAAAGCTGAAGCACTGAAGCTAGCGCTAAGCTCAAGCTCGGTTT
>JAWUYR010000042.1:0-9145 GCA_034110705.1 Gammaproteobacteria bacterium
AACAAAGCTTGTTTCAGTATATCGAAGGGTATTATAATCACAAACGAAGGCATTCATCGATTGGATACTAATCACCCAGTCAATTTGAGATGGCTGCGTGAGTTCGTAGAAGTGAGTGTCTACGGAAATGGGGGAAGATTACAATTTACAGATTACTCGTTACGGATGCTAATTTATATTGCATTAAGTGATAAGGATGTCTGTACCATTTCTGAAATAGCCAATAGCTATAATATTTCTAAAAATCACTTAACGAAAATTGCTCATCGTTTAGGTCAGCTTGATATTTTGAAAACGATTCGAGGTAAACACGGCGGGCTTCAACTTAATATTGCGCCTAATTTAATTAATCTTGGCAAATTAATTCAACAATTAGAACCTCATTTTTTCATTGTTGAATGTTTTGATAAGGCTAATGGCAAATGTATTATTTCACCGGCATGCCGGTTGAAGCATATTCTGTACGAAGCGAAAGATAGTTTTATACAGACATTGGAACAATATACCTTAAAAGATATATTACAAAATCGTGAGGAATTGAGCCGAATATTATTTAGTGATTAAATAAGCTCTCTAAGCTCATTAGTAATCTGTATAACCCTGCCGGCCACCCGTATAAAATAATTCTGGTTTTGGGGTGTTCAGCTCTATATTTTCAGCAAAACGATTGACTAAATCTGGGTTAGCAATAAATAATATGCCCCATGCCGCGGCATCAGCAATGCCATCATTAATCGCTTTCTCAGCATCTGAATGTGTTAATCCTTGATTCACAATATACGTACCACCAAAAGCTATTTTTAATGTTTTGGCTAAGTTATCATCGCCCATTGATGCCCTAGAACAGATAAAAGCAATATTCCGGTTCCCCAGTTCCTGACAAATATATGTAAATGTTTCAAGAGGATTAGAATCTCCCATATCATGAGCATCGCATCGTGGTGCAAGATGCATGCCAACACATCCGGCAGGCCAAATTTCACATACTGCATCAGTCACTTGTAGCATGAGACGAGCACGGTTTGCTAAGGTACCACCGTATTGATCGTCTCGATGATTCGTATGGTCTTGCAAGAATTGATCCAACAAATAACCGTTCGCACCATGTATCTCAACACCATCAAAACCTGCCTGGAGCGCATTTTTTGCTGCTCGCCGATAATCATTGATGACTTGTTCAATTTCTTCCAAGCCTAACGCTCTAGGGGTAACAAAGTCTTTTTTAGGGCGTACTCAGCTTACATGGCCTGATGGCTTTATAGCGCTGGCTGAAACAGGTAGTTCACCTTCAAGATAAAGTGGGTCAGAGATCCTTCCTACGTGCCAGAGTTGCAATAGAATTTTACCGCCATCATCATGAACAGCATCAACAATATTTTTCCACGCTTGAACTTGCTCGTCAGACCAAATTCCTGGAGTGTTTGGGTAACCTACCCCCATCGGGCTAATTGAAGTCGCTTCAGTAATGATCATTCCTGCTGACGCTCTTTGCACGTAGTATTCTTTCATCATGGCTGTTGGCACACGGTTTTCATCGGCTCCACAACGAGTAAGAGGCGCCATGATTATTTTATTTTTTAATTGTAACTCGCCGATTTGAATAGGTTCTAGAAGAGTAGACATTGAATTCACCATTATGTTAACTGTTGTTCAAAGACTATATTATAATCAATTTTTTGTGGCTAAATCTGATAATCGAACCAAAAGATGCATATGTAAGAGAAGCTATAAATAGCTCAATGCCTTAATACCGAGTTTTTTATTCACTCGGTATAAAAATAACACTAATTTAATTGAGAATGCGATTAGTGAGCCGATGGCCACGCCAATAAAGCCAAATAAATAACATAAGCTAGCACACAAGACTATCAGTAAAATTAACATCAAAACATTAACGTATAGTACATATTTTTCTTCACCACAAAAAGCAAGAAATAGTGTTGATGATGCTGTAGCAGAGTAAATTAGTTGAACAACGCTCATAATACACAATTCAGTATAACCTTCAACATAGACCGGACCAAAGTGCGCTAGGATTTGTTTGCCAAACATAATCATTAGTAAAACCAATAACATTGAAATAGATAAATAGATATTATTGGCTTTCCGTAATCTAGCAACCAATAAAAGTTTATCTTTCGTCGTTTTCATTGCCGTAACGATCTCTTTTTTTATAGATAAATATGCTGCGCTAGGAATATAAAGTAAAAGAGTTGTGATTAAAGTTATTGCACCGAAGATCCCTGTATATTTACCCGGCAAGAAAATTCCAACTATACTCAACTGAATAACCATGCTACATAAAAAGGTAATCGTAGTAAAAGTTAATTTAAATGATACTGTTGACCATTCTGGGTCAACAACATACTTACTTGATGCTTTTAATTTAAGACTCTCTATAAAAAGAGGCCCTATTTTCTTTCTTATAGAAAACATATCACATACTAAGACTATAAATATAGATACGGCTAAGACACCTATCACTAACCAGTTAGTAACAGCAAGAGCTAAATAATCTAGCCCTAAGGCAAAAAAGAACAAAATCAGTATATATCGTAAGCAAATCCGCAAAAAAGAAGATAATTTACTATGACCAGCACTGATCATATAAGTCGAAAATAAAGAAAATAAGGCAAATAAAGGAACCAAGAAAAGTGTATATACCGCTAAATGGTAACTATGAAAATCTTTAATTCCGAGTTTATCTAAAAATAATAACCCTAGAAATAATAGACCGCTCAAACCCAAGCAGATTAAAAATGCTTTGCCAACAAAAAATAGATTCCAACGTAAAAAATGCTTCATTGCCAGTGTGTCGTTATTTTTCTGTAATGGAGAAAAGAAACGAAACAAACTTACGCTGGTCCCCATTAAAGATAGCGTCGCACTAAGCAATAAAATTCGGTAAGCTATGCTGAATTCGCCATAATATTCTGGGGAAAAATGGTTCGCTAAAAACACGTTTAAACCGTATTGGATAAAGTAGCCCGTTACAAATAGTAAGATATTCAAATAACGGCCCCACCCTTTGAGTCATAAGTAAATTTTGTTTGATTTTTACGCTGATTTAATTGCAAACATTTTACACCATTAAGGTTTAGTATTCTACTAACGATGTTTAAGGATAAGTCTCAAGTAAATTTACCCCAGCTTTGAAAAAACAGTCATTTCTCTTAAATAAATCGTGCATTTTTTTATCAAACATGGTTTAATTTTGCTCAACTACCAAGTTTAGCAATGAAGTACGAAGATTGCCCGTTATCACAATTGCATTTTTCTAAAAATAAAAATAAATTCATCGAAGGATAAAATGATGCCTGAAACAATCATTACCGTAAGAGTTGAGCAACTAATAGAGAATTTTACAAAACTATTTTCCCCTTGTGAACAAGCTTTAATCCACGAAAACTCCAAAAAATTTCAAAACCTCAGTCTTCAATCGGCTATCCAAGTGATTTTGAGTGCAGAAGCTAATGACATAAAATTAATTGAAGCCCTTGAAAATTTAATCTCTATTTTCTTAGCTAAGATTTTCACCTATCGTCATCGAAGTGATATTACTAAGACAATATTAGATGCTAATTTTACATTGCTTTGCTTGTTGTATATTGACAACTTGAAATTAAGACGAACTACTCCTATAGAATTAACGAAATCTAATTTCGAGATGGTAACTAAGCTAATCGTCCAATTATCAACGCTATATGGCCAGACTCTCTGCTATGAATATGTAACCCTGGCTAAGGATATATGGTCGAATTTTACTAAAATCACACAAAAAAATGGTGTTCGAGAAAAACTCCGTCTCGCACGTCAATATATTTATAAGACATATATCCCCATTTTCTGTTCTACGAGAGAGCGGCTCCCGGAAGCCTTTGATGAAAGTGAAAAAAAATGTCGTTCAAGTATAAACAACCAGTTTTTCTGCCACCAAGTTTTTACGTCCATTATTGATGTGCAACAAAGTCAACTAGAAGAATTATTTTTCATAATAGAAAAACCATTAGCGGAGAAGCTACTTGAAGAAGGTCTGACTCAAGAGCAATACCTTTGGGAAAAAACTATCCGTGAATTATCTGGCTCCCCAACCTATTATTTTAACAAAAAAGCCATTGACTCGCATAAAATACGAAAACTGCAAAAATGCCTAGTACATAAGCAGATGTTACTTATTGCCAACCATAGTTTCAAAGAAATATTGCCTCATCATGGGTTTGCCAATCCTGTGCTGAGAGGATTTTTATCTGAACAGTTTCATCAGGGTGGTATTTTACAAATTGTTCAGCCTCTACTAACAAAAATGTTCTCTGAATCAATATCAGACATGGATTCCATGCTCAAGGAATTTGACAAAGATGTTTATATCACACCCACCGATTCAGGTAATAAATTACACGTGAAAATTACATCTTATTTAGCACGCTCTTTAGACAATTTGAGCATTCCAGTAGAGAGTCGCACCAATGCTGAAAATCAAATTCATTTTGGCACATTTACTATTGAATATAAGTTAACTACTTTAGAAAATAAAGTGATTTGTGAAGGTATTACCTACGACATTGGTGGGAAAAATCAAAGAGTTATTGAGGTTATCAAGAAACTTTTTCAAGGATGCCTAACAAAACATCAACCAAGTCGCACTAATTCAGCACCTTCGACACCTGAGATGAATAGACGCGAGCGAGTGTATAGTCCATCAAAGTATGCGTCGGCTCCTACTTCACCAGTGAAACCTTATCCAGGAATAGCTAATCCTCGTAAGATAGGGAATACCGCTTTCTGAAAAAATATGGAGTTATCACTTTATCTTAGTTGGACACAACTAAATTACAAGTATTAGTATCGTGACAAAAGCTAATGTGGGCATCACCTGTCTTTAACCGCAGATAGAGCTGTTCTGATTTTTCAGCAAAGCTTATCTCATGCTCGCCATAATCGGTGCCTTCTCGCAAAATAAATTCTGAGATCAATACATCTAGTGTGTCTTTTGGGATAGTAGAATACGGTACAAGTGTCACCTCACCTTCGGGTAATTCATCGGTCATTTATCATTCAATCCCATTGAGGAAGGGTTTATATCGAAATTCTATGTGTTTATGATGTGATTGACATAAAAAAACCCAAGACTTAATGCCTTGGGCCTTTATTTCGCTTAAAACCATTATTTTTTAGTGGTTTTACGTTTTACAGCTTTCTTTTTAGCTGGTGCTTTTTTAGCAGCTTTCTTTTTAGCTGGCGCTTTTTTAGCAGCTTTCTTTTTAGCTGGCGCTTTTTTAGCAGCTTTCTTTTTAGCTGGCTTTTTAACTGCTTTTTTCTTAGCGGCGCTAGCTGCTTTTTTAGCGGCTGCTGCTACTTTTTTAACTTCAGCTTTAACTGTTTTAACTAAGTCTGCTTCTGCTTTTTTCAATTTCGCTGTTAAACTTTTAACTCTATCTTCTGCTTTCTTCAAAGCTACGCTTTTCTTAACTGGCATAAATATCTCCTGATAATATTGTGAACCACATCTATATAGTAGATTATTTATGACAAAATAACAAATTAGATGCAATTTAAAATATTTAATGTTCGTTCACAACTTTCTTGGCAACATTAATACCCTCAAATAAGTTAAGCCATATTTTATGGCATGCCTTCTATGTTATCAGTAATATTTTTACAGCACGTGCAATTTTACCTGTTATTAATGGGTAAATGTCACTATTCTTGCTATTATACGATGCGGTGTTCTGAACAGTAAAAACCGTTTCAATGCTATCAACAATCCTATTTAGAGTATAAAGCAGTATGATTAAAAAAATTTTATCTATCATGGTTATCAGCTTCATTTTAATGTTTTCAGGTCCGATTTACTTGTTATCATCCAACCAAGTCAAACTTGGGCAAGATTGGCGTATTGCCAGTCGCGCACCGGCTAATTTATTATCTATAAAAAAAATCGGTACTCAGGCCGCTATTATTTTATTTTCTGCACCTGCGTTTAATTGGCGCGGCATGTTTAGCACGCATACCTGGTTGGCCGTAAAACACAAAAACCAAGTTAACTATACGATTTACCAAGTTATTGGCTGGAATCGCTATCGTGACAAACCGATTGTTGATGTATCACACGGTGTTGCTGATAAACTTTGGTATGGTATTGCCCCCAAAATTGATGGCAGACTTATTGGTAATAAAGCAGAGATTCTTATTTCAGCAGTTAAAATAGCAGTATCAACCTACCCTTACGCCAATCATTATCGTGCGTGGCCAGGGCCAAATAGCAATACTTTCATCGCCTATATTATTAAACAAGTTCCGGAATTACATTTTACGATACCTTATAATGCTTTAGGGCGTAATTATGGGTGGCACTGGACTATGAATTCATTATCCTTAGGCGGATTGTTCGGTTATCATTTTTCACACCGTGTCATTACCATTAACTTTCTCGGACTAACTTTTGGTTTTTCATTTAAATCGTTCGGCTTGATTGTGCCAGGTGTTGGACTCATCAGATTAATAAATTACTGAGGAGCATTCTTTAGCATATGGATGAAACCAATACTCCTATACTTCACACAGCCATGCAATTTTTCTGAAGTCTAGTATACTTAAAGGCAAGTATTCGTTTCAGGGAGCATAGAAGCATGAAAAAATCATTAATCATTCAGATATCCATCATATCAATCGCATTGGGATTAAGCAGCACGGTTATCAAGGCGAACAAACCTACAGATCCACAATCGCAAGTTAATCTTAATAAACAACTTCTACACGAAAATAAAACTAAGGAAAGAGAAATTAGAGAAAGTCTAGGTGCATTCTATGTTAAAGAGCGCCCCCATAACGAAGCCTCCACATGGTTTAACTCATCCAAGAAAGGCAGGCATGAGCATTATAAAAACATCAGAGAAGACCAAGAAAAACCGATACCACAGAATCCTGAAGCACCCTAAATCTTTGGTAGCATCAAGCTCAGCTTGCCAAAACAGTAGATTTATTCTGGCAATCGATCAACATAAAACCAGCGATCTTCGATTTTCTTAAAGACACTATGTTCGCGTATGTTCAACTTTATGCCATCACGATAAAAAGTCGCCGTAAAATCGACATAGCCTTTTTTCTTTAACGTTTTACTTGAATGGATAACTAACCCAACCCACTTTCGCTTTTCGCTTAACGAGGATTTTTTATCTGACTGATATTCTTTTAGGGCGTTGCCTGTCATGGTGCTTTTAATATGGCTCATATTATCTTGCGTAAATGCGGTATAACGAGATCGCATTAGTTGTTCCGCATCTGTTGCTTGCTTAGGATCATTAATAATCGGAGCACAACAATCTTGATATTGTTTACCACTACAGCAACGGCAGCTGTCTATTGATATTGGGCTAGCCATAAAAGGTCGACCTCTATAATTTAAGCGTTAACGTTATCATAATAGTATCTCGCGGCTTGCTCCCATACGGCAGATGTAGCCCCTTCTTCTAACAATGCTTGCAAGTGTGGTAAAAGTTGATTCGAAAAATCAATACTACTCTCTCTTGGTAAAAAGCTCGGTAAGTGATCAATTGCCATAACGTCAACGTTATCCTCGGCATCACCGGCTTGAACCGTTGGCTGTTTAAAGGTTGTGATTTCATTGTAGATGGGTAATGGATTAAATGGACCATCAGGATCACAGCTAATATCACCAATCATAGAGAGCTTTTTCTTTTCTTTTAACTGCTCAGACGTAATAAAAGGCACAATTTCATTTCGTAAGTAAATACAGTTAAACAGTAACTCGTGATTCAAAATACCCGGATATTCCGTTAAACCATGAGTGTCTTTTTTGTACCATGCGGTAATATCCAGATTCAACTTTTTGAGAAGGTACATAACACCTTTGGCGCAACGACCTGGCGCACCAATAACTAAGCTTGATGGCTTTTCTATTTTGCTCAACTCTTCTTCTAAATCTTTAACCAACTCTTCTTCACTTGGATAAAATTCTGGGATTTTAAAAGGCCTCTTTTTATTATGATATTTCTGTATCCAGAGAAGTAATGTAACAGCGCAACCTGCCACACCTGCCCAGTAACTAAAGAAAGCCACTCGACACTTATGCTCGTCTTGTAAGAACTCTAAATCATACAGCAGACCTTCGCCCTCTTTAAAACGAGAAAGGATAGCCTCAGCGCCATCTTGGCCTTTATAAACGTGTGCGAAATAGATATGCGTATGTCGCAAGGCTTCTTTGCTGTTAGGCAATTCTTTTATACCTAGTATATAAGCATTCAAAAGAGCTTTATCTTGCCATGAACCTGCCTCAACAAGCTCACAACCTGCTTCTTGATATTCAATATCTGAAAAAATACGATCTTTAGAAGATTCAACGACGACTTTATGCCCACTAGCCAGTAATTTTTTGGCATCTTGTGGCGTTAATGGTGTACGTCTTTCATGTGGTTTAATTTCAGCACGAAGCCAAATTTTGTTTTTCGACATTTGGATATCCTTAGGTATGTATCATCTATTGAGTAGCAGTTTGAATAGGCTGAAGATGATATCTTGTCACGCTAAGTTATGTCAAACGAATTGTTGACCAACAAGCTTAAACTTTATTGGTCATTTAGGCCCATTTTTTAGCCATTAATTTAGCTGCAATCCTGTCGGCTAAAATCTCATGCACCATTGCGGATGGATGTACGATATCAGCAAACACTAAATTATCTGCATTCTCAGCAAATTGTTGGCACGCAATCGATTGCGCTTCTAACTTAATGAGCGAAGCCTTGCTAGTACAAGCTGGTGTTTTATAGCTGGTTAAGCTTATTTTCTTGTTTTGCTCAAAATATTTTGTTTCATATTCATAAATACCTTGTTCTTCAGGACCTATAGCCGAAACAATGTCATCCAACTCTTCATTAGGGTCAAACATTTCTATCTCAATTTGCGCACCATATTTTGTTCGTAATGCTGAGAGTCTATTGTTTAATCTTCCCCCATTTCCGTAGACACTCACTTCTACGAACTCACACAGCCATCTCAAATTGACTGGGTGATTGGTATCCAATCGATGAATGCCTTCGTTTGTGATTATAATACCCTTCGATATACTGAAACAAGCTTTGTTTTGCTATCAATCGAGTTGAATAAACCTGTTGATGAACAAGCTCCA
>JAWUYR010000043.1:0-44911 GCA_034110705.1 Gammaproteobacteria bacterium
TGACTTGGACAATAAAGAAATTGAAATTGAATTATCGCAAAGCAACGTAGGTGTGGAAATTATGGCACCTCCTGGTATGGAAGATATGTCTAGCCAATTGCAGGGCATGTTTGAAAACATTAAAAGCGATAAAACAAAAGCACGCAAACTCAAAGTAAAAGATGCCTTAAAAGCATTGCGTGAGGAAGAAGCTGAAAAGCTCATTAACCAAGATAATTTACGCGGTGAAGTCGTTGAAAGTGTAGAGCAACATGGCATTGTCTTTTTAGATGAAATTGATAAAGTTGCCAAAAGTTCTGAACGCAGTGGTGGTGATGTATCACGCGAAGGCGTGCAACGTGACTTGCTACCGTTAGTTGAAGGCTGCACAGTCAACACAAAATACGGCATGATTAAAACCGACCACATTTTGTTTATTGCTTCCGGTGCCTTTCATTATTCTAAACCATCGGATTTAGTGGCCGAGTTACAAGGCCGTTTGCCGATTCGTGTTGAACTACAACCCTTAACAGTCAATGACTTTGAGCGCATTTTAACAGAACCAAAGGCCTGTTTAGTTGATCAATACAAAGCTCTAATGGCCACTGAAGGCGTTACGATTAACATCACCAAAGATGCCGTGCATCGCTTGGCAGAAATTGCTTGGCATGTGAATGAAAGCGCCGAGAATATCGGAGCGCGTCGTTTGTACACCGTTATGGAGCGTTTAATGGAAACCATTTCGTACGACGCCCCAGACCTTAGTGGTGAAACGATTAACATTGATGCAGCTTATGTTGATCAGCATTTGGCAGCATTAGCAAAAGATGAAGATTTGAGCCGCTATATTTTATAGTCTTCAAACCTTTTTCTCATCTCGAACGGACTTTGGCTAAGTGTCATTCTTGGCTTACCTAGAATGACAAGCCAAGCAAAATAGAGTAGGATCGAGCGCATGAAAGATGACAAACAAAAAACGACCCATTTCGGCTATCAAGAAGTTCCTTTAGAGGAAAAAGTTAATAAAGTAGCTGAAGTATTCCATTCCGTCGCCGGTAAATATGACATTATGAATGACTTAATGTCTTTTGGTGTGCATCGCTTATGGAAGCGCTTCACTATCGACAAAAGTGGTGTACGCAAAGGCCAAAAAGTTTTAGACCTGGCAAGTGGCACTGGTGACCTAGCGATTAAGTTTAGTAAAATCGTGGGTGAAGATGGCCAGGTGATTATCTCTGACATCAATGAATCCATGTTGTCTGAAGGTCGAGATCGATTATTAAATAAAGGCATTTTTAAAAATGTCGATTTTGTTTTAGCCAATGCCGAATCATTACCTTTTGCTGATAACAGTTTTGACTGTGTCACCATCGCTTTTGGTTTACGGAATGTTACCGATAAAGATGCCGCTCTACGAGAAATGTTTCGTGTTACAAAACCAGGGGGGCGTGCCATGGTGTTAGAGTTTTCTAAACCGACCTCTGAAGCTTTCAGCAAAATTTATGATACTTATTCTTTTAAAATATTACCAAAAATTGGTAAGTATATTACCAATGATGAAGCAAGCTACCAATACTTGTCGGAATCTATTCGCATGCACCCAGATCAAGAAACACTAAAATCGATGATGCAAGACGCAGGCTTCGAAGATGCGGTGTATCACAACATGACCAATGGTGTGGTCGCGTTGCATATCGGGTTTAAATATTAATGTTAAAGAGCACGCTTTGTTACGGCGTTGAGAAAGTCGTTAATCACGTCTTAGATAAAGACCCCGATAGCGCCACTCGACTGACAGCTTTAGAAGATAAAGTGGTTAGCATTGAGATCTCTGACTTTTCATTAACCATGTATTGGTTGTTTGAACTACAGCAAGTGCGTATTGTCACTAATTGGCGTGATGAAGTTGATGCCAGCATTATTGGCCCAGCAGAAGCTATTGCAAAGCTAGGCTTGAGCAAAGCTAAAATTGCCAAAGGCTTAACTATCTCAGGTGACCTACACGTAGTTGAAGCCTTTAAAGAATTATTCGCTCGTTTAGATATCGATTGGCAAGCCGACTTAGCAGCACTAACGGGTGATGCCGCAGCTTATAAAATTGGCAAAACATTAAAGCAAGCTGGTCAATTTTTTAAACATGCGAGCAAAAGCTTTGCACAAAATAGTAAAGAATATCTAGAGCATGAAGCCGAGTTACTCCCCTCACGTTTGCAATTTACAGATTTCAGTCAAGATGTGCGCGAATTAAATCGCGACATGGATCGTGTCGCGGCAAAAATTAAACGCATACAACAGGCTACTGAATAATGAGCTTATTTCAATTACTTAAAATATTAAGGATCTGTGCTCGTTACCGACTCGATTTAGTTTTCCCGGGCCGGAAATTTTTATTTATCGTCACACTACTAGCTATCATTAACCCGCGCTGTTGGAGTGTAAGTAAACGTTATACTCGCGCTGAGCGTATTCGATTAGCCTTAGAATCGCTTGGCCCTATCTTTATTAAGTTTGGCCAAATCATTTCTACTCGTCGTGATTTACTACCAGAAGACATTGCAGATGAGTTGGTTAAGCTGCAAGATCAAGTTCCGCCATTCTCCAGCGATGAAGCAATTGCTGTTTTAGAAACCGCTTATGGCAAACCAGTTAATGAAGTATTCCAAGACTTTTCTTATCAACCTTTAGCATCCGCTTCAATTGCACAAGTACACACAGCAGTATTACCAACAGGTGAAGATGTTGTGGTAAAAATTGTTCGGCCTAATATCGCAAACATTATCCATAAAGATATTAAATTAATGTACAGTGCCGCAAAATGGTTTTCTCGCGTCTCAAAAGATGCCGCTCGCTTACGGCCTGTAGAAGTCGTTGCTGAATTTGATAAAACACTTTTTAATGAACTAGATATGGTGCGTGAAGGAGCTAATGCTTCAGAGCTACGGCGAAACTTTATAGAATCGGATATAATCTATGTTCCAAAAGTATATTTTGATTACACTAAAGATAATATTTTAGTATTAGAACGAATCTATGGCACCCGCATTTCAGAGGTAGAAACCTTTAAAGCTAATAATCTAGACATGGAAAAAATGGCTCGCATGGGTGTTGAAATTTTCATGACACAAGTATTTCGTGATAGCTTCTTTCATGCCGACATGCACCCTGGTAATGTATTAGTCGACATTCATGACCATGCCAACCCAAAATATTGTGCTATTGACTTTGGTATTGTTGGAACGCTTACAGAAGAAGACCAACGTTATTTAGCTGAAAACTTTTTAGCTTTTTTTGAACGCGACTATCGTCGTGTGGCTGAGCTGCATGTTGAGTCGCTATGGGTGCCAGCTGACACTAATATAGAGGATTTTACCGGCGCCATTCGTACCGTGCTAGAACCTATCTTTCAAAAACCGATGAGTGAAATTTCATTTGGGCAATTATTATTACGCTTGTTTCAAGTTGCGAGAAAATTTGATATGCAAGTACAACCACAATTAATTTTGCTGCAAAAAACGCTATTGAACATTGAAGGAATTGGTCGCGAGCTTTATCCTGACTTAGACTTATGGGATACCGTCTATCCATACTTGCAGGGTTGGATGCGCGAACGTTATAGCATGAAGACTTTCCTTAAAAAGATAAAAGCTAACCTTCCATTTTGGGTTGAAAAATTCCCAGACATGCCTGAACTTGTGTATCGTTTTCTTTTGAAAAACTCTTAAAATAGACTTCTAGACCAATAGGGCTTTTAACCTGAAATGCTTTTTTGTTTGGCCACATAATCCTCAATAAAAATTTCTGCATTGGTTTTATTCCGAAACATTTCGGGCTCAATCTTAAATATTTTTTATTCCCGAGTGAAATTTCTTTTCGTGCTCATTATAAAGTTTAATATCCAACCCACATCTCGCTCACAATATTTCTGGAATAAAATTTGACCATTATAAATATGACGCCCAAACTCTTTCCAATCAAGTATTGTCGTTAGAGTGCACGTATATAACAAGCTCGGCTTTAAGCCAAACATTCTTAGCAAATAGTAAATAACCAGAAGTGCTAGACGACCACTACCATCTTTAACGATATGAAAAGGATGATATAAACGAATGAACTTGGAGATATTCAAAATAGTTTCGAAATCACTTTCTTCTTTAACAATATTCTTGATCCAACCATTAATCAACTCTGACATTGTTATCTGGCTCGCCTCATGATGGCTTGAAACCGTTCCGATAATATTGATTTCCTTGTGCAAGATATCAATATCAAGAATGAAGTTTATTGGCATCTTGCTTTTATAAACCATCTTATTATCTATAACTATAGTACTATAATCATTTTTGACTAACTCATAAAAAACATTTTCTGATAGAAACAATAATTCTATCGGGTTTTTGTTTTCATAGCTAACACAAGAACCTCCCGAGAAAAATACTTTTGGAACAGAATTTTTAGAAATAGGACCAATGAGTTTCTCATGAAAACTCATCATAAGATCAAAGCTTAATGGCTTATTTTTTTGTATACATTCTTCTGCATAAGAAAATGCAGAGGTCATTCCTGAAGAATAACCTGGAAAATCTGTTTCGTAACAATTTTTTTGTGCAGAAAGCCATAGCGAATTTGTGAAATTAACCCAGTCTTCTAAGTCAAGCCACAAGGCTAGATGGCTTTTATACGGCAATCCATACATCTGATATAAGTATTTATCTATTTTTGATGGATTGATAAATGCTTCATAAAAAACCCAATAACCATTAGAATCTATCACGTAAAATATTTCTTCTGTCAAAAAAGAACACTGCACTACTTCATTATTAGCAAGCACTCTATGCCCAGATTCCCTAAAATAGAAAACAGAAGGTAATCCAGATTGAAATGCCATTATAAAAAAATCGGCCTTTGGCTGAACAGAAACGCTTTTAATCACTCTATATCCAAACTCAACACGCTGAACTTTTTTAGAGTAAAAATCGAAAATATAACATTTGCATTTACTATGCCATATAAAATAATTATCCGTAACATATGCCTCTAAGCCAATAATTTTTGGGATTTTCTCTGCATATGTAACATCTAATGTTTTCTCATCTGTAATAAATATTTCATAGAACTCACCATCTTCTTTATAACGTAAATTATATTTTACACAAAATAATTTTTTTAGAACAGATAACCCATGACACTTATCAGAATTTATTATTCTCACATTGCTATCAAGACCACGTAAATCAACTATAATATAGTAACATTCCGTATTCTCTGAATACTCTATTCGTAATGTGTAAAAATTTTCACCACGGAGAAAGCTATAATGATAAAATTTTGGCAAATAAAATAGCTTTGAATATTTAAATTTATCTAGGCCATATGAATCACAACAATAATCGAAAACACAAGCGACTTTTTCATAAAAAACAATAAAATGACTGCTATCAGGACTAAGAGCAATATGCTTTATGGCTCCTGCCTTACCTAACTCCTTACAATCTAGTACAGAGTCAATCCACAACAGACAATATTCTTTCCTAATTAAGCAGTAAAGATAAAACGTAGACTTGTAGGCAAATAATATCTTATGTGTAACACCCATCGCAACAGAATGAACTTTATTCGCCACATCGAGAAGTTTTTTAGGTGTTCTGATTTTCTCTGTTAATATTTTCTTGTACATTATTATTCTTTTATATTAATAAAGTGATATTTATGATATTTTCAGGTCAAAATCTTTTATTATGGAAAATTCTGATTAAAAAATAGCTTTTTATTGTAAGAAGGTATAACCAGAAAATAAAATTTTACTTGCCCAGAATAGCACAATACTAAGCTTAAGAAAAAACTATAATTTATTCTGTAATATATGAAAGATATACAGCAATATATTAATTAAAATTGATAATAGATACCAAAACTATAAAAATCATAATTCGGCAAGTCGATATCTTGGCCTGATTTTTTCGCTATCCTTTGGTAGTCTAATGTCGTATGTAAGCCACCAACATCAGCAAAAACATAATCTAAGCCACCACCATAAGTTAAGGTTGTCGCATTTTGAGTTACTATATCTGGCTGAGCCCCTTTTTCAGATAAACGCAAGATAGCAGCGCCACCTTGTCCATAAAGTGCAAAACCTTCACCAATCGGATATTTAATTTTTAAATTAAAATTGAAACCAGAGTTACTTATTTTTATCGTATTACTCGGTGAGTTATAGCGTACTGTTGGTAAAAGCAGATAGCCGACATCTAGTGCCATATAAGCGTTAACATTATAACCAATATAAGCGCGGCCAGTGAAGCCATCCATCTTGCTTTGATAATTCGGACTTTTAGGAAAGTCTGCATGTGCTTGTCCTAAATTTATACCGAGATAATAACCTGAAGAATAATAGCTATCACGACTATTAGCGTTAGCCTGCTCTGCTGCAGCAAGCATTGAGGTGCTTAGTAGTAAAACGATAAATAAGAGATTTTTTTTCATACCATATCCAATTTAAATAAAAGCGAATTTTACCAGAATTATACTAAAAATGCTCAAAAGCACCCTAATTATGAGCTCCATTTACGCTTTAACCAGTAATCAATACTCAGAAATCGCCCACTACCCGTAAAGAATAAGCTTAATAGCATAATGAAGTAAGTTACTGAGAACTCTAGTCCATTATTGAGAATCACCGGGTGACCATGTTCTACGATATGACTAAAACGCCCTGGATGAGCTTGCTCTAGCCATTGCATGAAGCCGTTCAAACGTGCTGTTGCTTCTGAGCTTTCATGAGCAATGGCAAGCCAGCCGTGTTCAAAATGCACGGTGATCATCGCCATGAGCATAACTAACATTAATGGGATTGTGATCCACCGTACACCTAAACCGACTACCAATAGAATAGCGCCAAGCACTTCTGTTCCTGCGGCCAAATAAGCAAAAAGTGTCGGAAAGGGTAAACCAAGTCCCCTTTGACTATTACCGAACCATTCGATAGTACTATTTATATCTGAAAATTTATTCATGCCCGCCATCCAAAAAATGGGGACTAGGTATAAACATAAAGCGAGTGGCCCTAAGAAATCAACTTTTCTAAAAAATTTTATTACTCGTTGTGGTATGCTGATAATGTTATGCACATTCATAGTGTTGTCCTCTTAGTAAAAATAACGTTATTTTGTTGTAACTCTTTTAAAATAGTTAAGCCTGTTTCAATAAATTTATCTTGTTCACTTTCTTGTTGTTTAGCAATAGCTTCTACAACTTGTAAACCCGTAAAATTGTTATTCTCTTTTATAGTCTCAATAAGAAGATGTGTCAACATATCAATTTTTTGCAGAAACACTTCATCACTCTTATCACGATAGGCTAATATAAAGTGATGCCCAGGTTTAAGATCTTCTGGCTGAAAATCAGTTGTTATAGTCTGTACTGGATACTGATATACTAAATTCCATGCTAATGGCGAAATGTTGATTAAGCTTTTTGCTATATCTGCATCAGCGACAATATTGCTCCAATTCACATAAGCTTCATCAATATCTAAGGCAAGTTCAATTCATTCATAATGTGTGAGTTCACTTAAGTAGGCTGGCATTTTAGAATTTTTAGCGGCCAATAAAAACTCTACGAATTCTTCCGATATTTGCGTATACAATGGTTTACTCGCCGCATGGCTCGACATGAATTTACGCACCAATAATAACCAGGTAGCTGAACCCAAAATATGCTTACAAATTGGAAACACAATATTTAATGCTTCTTCAATATTGTTAAATAATAACTCTTTATATACTTGCATTCTATCGTCTGCAATGTCCACCGGCTTAATTACATGTTGGGGGTCGCGTATGCGGGCAGTGAATGCATTTTGAATATCACTTAGTTTACCCACGCCCTACCTCTACATTCTGTAACTGATGGATAATGTCTAACTCAAGTAAACTCTCACTAAGAGCTGGAACATTATTGTCACGCTCTAATAAAGTTGGTATCACACCATACAGCTGATAAGTCTTACGTAACAAATTCCAAACAGGATCTATAACATTTACACCATGAGTGTCGATAAGTAAATCTTCTTTTTCTTGATAATGACCTGCAATATGAATATAGGCTATCCGCTCTTCGGGTAAGTTTTGTAAAAATTTTTCGGCATCATATTGATGATTAATACTGTTTACATAAACATTGTTAACATCTAATAACAAATCACAATCAGCTTCGGATAACACGGCATTAATAAAATCCACTTCCGTCATCTCTTGGCCTGGAGCGGCATAATATGAAGCATTCTCCATCGCAATGCGCCGCTCTAGAAAATCTTGTACTTGCCTAATCCGTCCGGCAACATAATGTACTGCTTCTTCGGTAAAAGGTATTGGCAGTAAGTCGTATAATTGGCCGGTGCTATCACTGCAATAGCTTAAATGCTCGCTATAGTAAGTAATGTTATTTTGTTCAAGGAATTTTTTTATCTCAGCTAAGAACTCGAGATCTAATAGTAAAGGACTGCCTATCGATAAAGATAATCCGTGCGCTAACATTGAATAGCGTTCACAAAAATAGTGCAATTCTTTTTTACGTCGACCACCCATCTTTAACCAATTTTCAGGCGCTAACTCCATGAAATTGATTTGCATTGGGTCTTGCTGCCGCAGCTCAGTTAATTGTTCGCGGCGCAACCCTAGGCCAACACCTTCAACAGGATAAGTCATCATCGCTTCAAGTCAAAAACCTTTCTCTCAAGTGAGAGAAAGGCTTTTCATGAGCTATAATTATTTTTTGGCGCCACATTTGCCAGCACCACATTTACTTGAAGACTTCTCAGCTTTACCAGTACTTGCTTTATGTGCACCACATTTGCTTGATGACTTGTCAGATTTATTTGTACCTGCTTTATGCGCACCACATTTGCTTGATGATTTTTCAGATTTTTTACCACCACATTTAGCAGCCCCACATTTAGCATTTTGCGCAGTTTTTGTGTTATCACTGCTAGAAGTTTTTGCACAACTGGTTATTGGTAAGGCTAAAACGCCTAAAGCGATAGTGGCACTTAACGCTGTAATTAATGTTTTCTTACGCATGTTACTGCCCTCATGTTAATTAATGTTATTTCAATTTTGCTTGGATATCATCTACTAATGTAGCCGACTTAACAACCTGTGTATTATTATTAGACAAACACAGTATCCATCCTTTTAGTAATCGCAATTTTCTAATATAGCGACGACATTTGTGACACAAGAGTAAATGCATTTTTATTTTTAGACGTTGCCAACTCGTCAAATCTTTAGCCAAGTAGGCATCCGCATTTTTCACTAATTGCTTACACGTTAACATTTTGCGCTCCCTGATACTTATCAATGGCGCTCATTAATTGATGCCGGGCTCTATGTAAGACTACACGTAGATTAGACGCTGAAATATCCAAAATGTTACAAATAGATTCACTAGATAAATCTTCCCAGTCTGTCATAAGTAAAGCCGCTTGCCATATTGGCGGTAACTTATTGATTTCATTTTCTATTAATTGACATAGTTGGTGATTTTCATAGATTAATTCTGGATTATCATCATGCCACTGCATTGGTAAATCTGCTCGCCAATGTCCTGTACGGTCAAAATATTCAATGTCCGAACTTTCATCGTGTAAATCAATTGTCGGAACTTGACGCTGTTCCAAGCGTAACCGATCTTTAGCCGCATTAATCACAATACGAATTAACCACGTTTTTAGTGAGGATTTAGATTGAAAGGTCGCAATGTTTTTTATGATCGATAACCACGCTTCTTGCGTGACTTCTTCTGCCTGCCCTTCTCCAACATACGTTGCAGCAATTCTGACTAAGTTTGTGTGATAGGTCTCAACTAGCTTAATAGTCGCAAGTCTATCGCCATCAGCGATTAGTTGTAGAGTGTTTTGAGAAAAATCGTTATTTTGCATGCTGTACGTTCAAGAATTACGCCAACATGATGATGCCAATCACAAGAATCAGACAAGCATAAACTTTCTTTAAATATTTCTGAGGCAGCTTCACGCTGATTTTAGCACCGACATAAGCGGCAATCACACTCGGAATAACAGCAATTAATAATAAGGTCAGATTAATATACCCCCAATTGTGTGCCGTAACACCCATTTTTGGAATACCACTACCGAGTAATAATAATGCTGCAATTAAAGAAAAAACTGTACTGACAAATGTACCACTCCCTACGGCGCGACGCATTTCAATACCACATTTATGTAAGTAAGGCACTGTGAAAACAGCAATCCCAAGTAAGAACCATAGTAAACCAATCACAGAGGTCCAAATGTAATTCGGTAAACCTTTTAACTGCCACGATTTTTTATCTTTAGCTTGGTTATAAAACCAAAACCAAAAGGCCACTAAGATAACCGCGGCGCCAAAGAGCTTTTTCAAAAAAGCACTTGGGATAAAGTTTAATAGGATAACCGCAATAACCGTTCCGGTTAGTACGCCAAAAAATACTTTTTTAACGACACTAAAATCTAAATGTTTTTGCTTAAGCTGTATTAAGGTTGGCATAATACCCAATAAGGCGCTCGTCGCCGCGGTCGTGGCAATCGCCACCTGCATAGTGTCGATGTTACCATTAGGAAAATGACGCAGTAGGAAGTAGAATCCGGGCATTAAAAACAAGCCCGAACCACCGCCAAAAATACCATAAACCAAACCCGCAGCAAAAGCGAATAAACAGCCTTCGACAATAATTGAGATAGTAACACTATCCATTTTCAAGCCTGCCTTTACTATGATCATGCGCAATGAAAGTATACACCGTCGGTAAAACAAACAAGGTAAAGCAAGTTCCAATTAACATACCAGAAGCAATCACTAAGCCAATATCAAAACGACTCACAGCACCAGGACCAACTGCCATTAATAATGGCACCATTCCAAACACCATGGCAAGCGTTGTCATTAACACAGGACGTAACCGCACAGCAGCAGCTTGAACGGCAGCATCTTTTTTGGATAAGCCATTTTCAATTTGTAATTTATTGGCAAAATCTACAATTAAGATCCCATGCTTACTAATTAAGCCAATCAACGTAATAATACCGATGCCGGAATAAATATTTAAACTGGATAAACCGAGGTTAATAAAAATTAGCGCTCCGGAAATAGACATAGGTACACTGACTAAAATAATCCATGGGTCACGGAAGCTTTCAAACTGCGCGGCTAAGACTAAGAAAATAATGATTAATGAGAATAGGAAAGTGTAGGCTAAACTATTACCTTCTTTCATATCATCTCGAGTTTGTCCTGCGTAATCATAACCATAACCTGCGGGAAGTATTTGCGCCGCTTTTGCCTCTAAGAATTTTGCAGCTTCTGTCGTCGTATGGTTAGGTGCAACCATGCCACCAATAGTTGCTGAATTCAGTTGTTGAAATTGATTCAACTGACTAGGTGAAGATATTAATTTCATCGTGATAAAATTGCTCAACGGAACCATATCACCACCGGAATCACGCACATAAAGATGATTAAGTTGTTTTGGATTAAAACGCAAATTCTGTGGTAACTGCGGGATAACCTCATAATTTTGACCAGACATACTGAATCGATTCACATAGTTACCACCCAAGGCACCACTAAGGACTTGACCAATTTGCTGCATGGTGACACCAACTGCCGCCGCTTTATTACGATCAACCTTAATGCTTAGTTCTGGTTTATCATAACTTAAATCATTTTGTACGAACATGAACATACCGCTTGCTTGGGCTGCTTCTAGCATTTTTTCTGAAACATCAAACAGTTGTGGATAGTCGTCTGTCGTTGTTAATACAAGTTGAAAAGGCATGCCACCAGCGCTAGAACTTGGCACAGAAGGCAGCTGAATAGGAAATGCTTGAACACCCGCAATAGCATGTTCTTTTTGCTGCAGTTCTTTTTGCAATGTTGTTTGTGAAACTTTACGCTCGCCCCATGGCTTCATAACAACAGCCGAGAAAGCACCATTTACACTCGGCATACCATTAATAATAAAGTAATGACCGATAGAGGGAAACTGTTTATAAATTGTATTAAGCTCATTTGTATAACGAGTAACATAATCAATATTGGCATAAGAAGGTGCCGAGGCAATAGTTAACACAAAGCCTTGATCTTCAACTGGTGCTAATTCTGTTTTCGAAGTTAACGCCATGAAAATACAACTGGCAAAAACAATAATCGCAAAAACTATTGTCACAGAACGATACCGTAAAGCGCCGGTTAATCTACGCTCATAAAAACGTTTTAAATTATCAAACGTTTTATCAACATAAGTGACAAAGCGACCCTGCATCACTTCTTTATTTAATCCTTTAGAAGCCATCATCGGCGACAAGGTTAGCGCAATGAAACCAGATAAGATAACAGTCATGGCTAATGTAAAAGCAAACTCTTTAAACAAGGCTCCTGTAATACCACCCATAAAAGCGATTGGCGCGTAAACAGCAGCTAAGGTAATTGTCATAGCAATAATTGGTGTCGCGATTTCTGCCGCACCTTGAATAGCGGCATTGAAGGGACTCATCCCCTCTTCTAAATGTCGGTACACATTTTCCACCACGACAATGGCATCATCGACCACCAGACCGATAGCCAACACTAAGGCGAGTAATGTCATTAAATTAATCGAATAGCCCATCATAAGTAATAATGAACAAACGCCAACCATAGATAATGGAATGGTGACCAATGGAATAAGTACGGTTCTAAACGCACCTAAGAATAAGAAAATAACCAGAACAACGATTAAAGTTGCTTCACCAATAGTACGGGCAACTTCTTTAATTGAATCACGAATATAGTTAGAGCCATCATAAACAATACGACCACTAAAACCTGGTGGATATTGTTTGGTTAACTGTAGTATTTGCGCACGAACTTCGTTTGCTACCGTCAGCGGGTTTGCTTCTGGTGTTGGTAAAACAGCAACAAAAATAGCATTAACCCCATCAAAACTAACGTTAGAATCATAGGACTGTGACCCAAGTTCAACTTTAGCAATATCTTTTAATCGAATTAAAGCGCCATTCTCATTTTTCACGACCATGTCTTTAAAAGTGGCAACATCATGTGCGTCAGTGTTTATATCGACATCATAGGTGACATATTTACCTTTAGTCGAGCCACCGGCTGTTTGATAGTTATTGGCTTGAATAGCAGAAATTACATCTGGAACAGTTACCCCTAGTGAAGCAAGCTTCTGAGGGTCCATCCAAACACGCATCGCGAATTTATTACCACCCATAATTTGCGCTTGGGCCACACCCGGTAAGGTTTCAATTTTTGGCTGCACGACTCGTGATATATAGTCATTAATCTGTTGATTGTTCATGCTTTTGCTGCGATAAGCTAAATACATTAAAGCAACCGAGCCACCCGTCGATTTTTGGATAATAGGCTGTTGTGATTCTTTGGGTAACGGCGCACTGACTTCACTAACCTTACTCATTACATTTGTTAATGCTTTTTGAGGATCGTAATTTAAGCGGATATAAACTGAAATTGTGCTTACGCCTTGCACACTAGTAGAGGTCATATAGTCAATGCCCTCTGCAGAAGCAATGCTTTGTTGCAGCGGCGTGGTAATAAAACCTTGAATAACCTTACCACTGGCGCCAGGGTAAGCTGTTGTAACATTGATTACCGTATTTTCCATTTGCGGATATTGGCGTAATTGCAATTGCGTAACAGAGTGCAAACCGATTAGGAAGAGTAATAAACTAAGCACTGTCGCTAAAACAGGGCGCTGGATAAAAATATCTGTGAAACTTTTTTTCATTTAACTTGTCTCATTTTATATTGAACCCCCACCCGACTTTTATGAAAAGCGTTGCTTCCACTACAAGAGGAAGCTTAGGATGGAGATATTAAAAAGCAAAATTTTAATTTGGTAATAACTTATTATTCACCACAATTTGTGACCCATTATGCAATTTCAATTGCCCTGAAGTCACCACTACATCACCTGGCTTCAGCCCTTTAAGTACTGCAATGTTAATATCTTGAGTTTGACCAATCGTAATAAAGGTTTGTGTTACCTTTTTATCTTTACCGACCACATAAACCGAGTTGCCATATAAACTATAAACGACTGCCGTTTGTGGCACGATAATCACGTTCGGTTCAGGAGGTAGTAACACGTGCACATTAACAAACATACCTGGCACTAATTTATGATCAGGATTCGACACATCTGCTTCTACTAGAATAGTACGGCTAGTTTCTGTAACACCACCATTGGTCGCTGTGATCACACCAGTGAAGATAGTATTCGGATAAGTATCCACCATAATGCGTAACTTTTGCCCGATATGCAGCTGTGCTAATTGTTGCTGCGGCATATTAAATTGTACCAGAATAGGATCGATAGAATTTAATTGCACAACATTACCACCTGTTGCAGGAGGTGGTGCAATGTATTGGCCTAAACTCACTTCACGAATACCCAACCTACCTGAAAACGGTGCCACTAAATGCATTTTCGCAATCATAGCTTTATCACCTTCGACAGCCGCTTGTTGCGCTTCTAGTTTTGAAAATGATGAGTCTAAATTTGATTTAGAAATAGCACGTTTTTTATATACAGCGGCATCACGCTTATGATTAATTTTCGCTAAATTCAATTGCGCAATGTCTGCTTTTAATTGTGCTTGTTGTGTTGCTGTATTTAAATCAACTAAAGGTGCGCCCTTTTCAATATACTGACCCGACTTAAAATAAATGTGCGTAATTTTTCCAGCAAGCTCAGGGGCAATTTGAATACTTTCTTTAGCTTTTAACGAGCCAATTGCCTCAATGTAAGGCTTCCAAGTTGTTGTTGCTACTTGAGACGTTGTAACCGTTGCTGGTGGTGGAGCGAACTTACTCAAGAATTTTTTGATCATCGCTTGTTTAAAAAAATAAAACCCGACAATTCCGCCGAAGATAATAATACAGATGATGAGCATAATAGCCATGCGCTTTTTCATTAAAACACCTCAATTTAAATTTTAGTTTTCACTGATGTAAGTTTCCAGAAATTAATCAACCACGGAGGTGGATTTCCCCAAAGACTTAAGTATAAGTTGTTGATAATTGTACAGGAATAGAATTGGGATGCAATAATAATTGTCTTAGCGTTTGCACCTTCTAGCCTGCCGTAAGAGGAGGCTTATTCGGCTGCTGGCTCAATTAACTGACGCAAACCTTTGCGATAATAAATCAAGCTTTCTTTTACCTCACCCTGCTGTTCGAGCAATTTGGCATAAGCGGCGTAGGTTTCTGGCATTGGCTTAATCTCTAGGCTCGCAAGATAGTAATCTTTAGCTTTACCCCACAATTGATTCCTTTCGGCAAGAATGCCCAAGATATAGAGCAAAACAGCATCGTGGGCATGTTGTTTTAACCACGCTTCAGCTTGTGTTAACTGCTTTTTGCTATTCTCTAGCTTAAGCTGACCAAACAATAAGACCAATTCAAGATCCCAATGACGCTTTAAGTACTGGCGGATAATATCATCCGCACGATTAATTTCATTTAATCGAATCAAGGCTCGCACATACAAGCTGACAATATCAGCTGCTTCACGCACATAACTTGGCGCTTGTTTCCATAAGTGATTCAATTGCTTCTCATCTTTAACGTCATCAAATACGTGATAATAAGCAACAAAGGCCATTTCCGAAAATTGATTCTCATCGACAGCCTGGTATTTCTGTAAATCAGGCAACAATTCGCTCAAATGATGCCAATCATTTAAATGTTCATAAGTTTTACCTAGCAACTTCAATGCTTGTTTTTGCCGAGGCGATATACGCAAAACCTCTTTAAGTGTTGCTAACGCCAGTTCATATTGTCCGTCGGTATATTGTAATTGACCTTGAACTAAAGCAATAGCCAACTTAGCTTTTGGCATAGCTTCATAAGCTTGGTGCAGATAGCTATCACGCTTTTCAATATTTGCATCACGCTGCGCGGCAATGGCAGCACCTAGATAATTAATTAGTGGTGCCGGTGAGCTACTCACTTCTTTCAATAATTGTTTCTGTGCCTTGGCCCACTCGCCTTTAGCTAAATCCATTAAGCCCTGGTAAGTCAACTTAGCTGCCTTAAGCTTTTTCTCTCGACTACGCCAATGACTCCAACGAAATGGAATCGAACCGGTGAATTTTAATGTACGCACTAAAAAATATAAAACCGAAAATATAATCATTAACGCTAAAATACTTATCCATAAACGTGCTTCTATTAAAGTATGCTGAGTAGAGATTAAAACATAACCTGGATTTAACTTTATTTGTATACCGATTAGCACGGCAATAATTAAAACAGCTAAGAAAAATAACAACCGTTTCATTATTCTTGCTCCTTAGCTTTAGCTTGATTTTCATCTGGAGCAGATTGTTGCAAACTGCGTTGCACGTTTTTTGCTGCCGCTAAAGATTGAAATGGTCGATACTGATACTTGCTCACATCAATTTTTTGCAAGGTAACCGTTTGCTCAAGTAAGATGCTTTTCTCTTGGTTACTATTTAACAAATACTCATCAATTGATTTTTTCGCTTCATTTAATGCATGCTGATATAGTGTATTATGATGATTTAAAGCTGCCCATAATGCCTGAGCATACAAGCTGGATAGATAGAGCTTAAATGAACTAATTTGTTGCTGGTCGAGTAATGGACGGTATTGTTTATCCGTATGCTCAATAACAATAACATTTTTTAGCGACTGTAAAGATTGCTCAAGGTGCTGCTTCCAACCTGTAGCCGGCTTTTCTTCAGGCTTCGCTATGATAGCTGAGCCTGGTGTTAAAATTTTCAAGCGCTCAAGTTGACCATCGACCATAGCAAATTGTTGCGTTAATTGTTGGTAATCAAGATGACTATGTTTTTGAACAGTTTGAATATCAGCAGCAATCACTTTAGCCAAGCTAGTAAACTGAATGCCATTAACTTGACTCACTCGCAGCTGAGCAGCTTGTAGCAGTGCCAAAGTTGCTTGCCAATCTTCTTCGATGCTTAATTTAAAACTAGCTTGTTGTAATAAATACACCGAATTATTGATAGCTAATAAATCATACGAAAGTCCATGCTGCGAAAATTGCTGCAATAATTTATTTTGCTGCTGTAATAGTTGTTGCTGCTGTGCTTGTAGCTGATTAATTTGTTGTTGATTATTGGCAACCTGCCCTACTAACCCTTGATTAACCCGAACCAATTTAACTTGATGCTGATGAAAGTAATAATAACTGCCAAGAATAATAAGAATTAAGATAATCAGAAGCAATAGTTTCCAAGGTTTCTTACGCCCAGGTTTTCGGGCGGGCTTTACGGGTGTCGATGTTTTTTCCGGTGCCGGTTTACTCGGTTGTTTATCTTGATTTTTCGGTGTATCTACCATGCCACTTCCCTGAATAAAGTCTAATGGTGGCTATTCTAGCATTTTCCAACCCATAACGTCATCTTAGAGTTTGCACGACTTGCAACAAACTAGCATCATCCGCTCCAGCAGCCACACCAATTAGTGTGTTTATAAAAATTTATCCTAGGATTTAGACTTTTGCTATAAGAGAGAAGATAGTACACGAACTATTTCTGTGCGTTCTAAAGGTTTTGTCAACACTTCTTGCATCCCCGCAGCAAGACATTTATCTTTATCTTCTGCTAATACATGTGCGGTTAACGCAATAATTGGAACGTTTTTATTTTGCTCCATTTCTAATTAATACTTTAGTTATGCTAATTCCATCACCATCAGGCAAACTTAAATCCATAAAAACAACGTCATAAGCATTTTTCTTATATAATTCAATGGCTTCTTTAGCTGTACTTGCGACATCAACTTCTTGAACAAAATCTTTCAAAAAAGCGAGAGCAACTTTTTGGTTTATTAAATTATCTTCAACTAACAAAACTCTTAGCTTCTTCTCTTTTAATTCGGAGAGCACTTCTTTTGATGCTACTGAAAGGTTTGATGATTTTTCAGGTAGATCAGCACATATTTCAACTTTAAATTCAGAACCAACTCCAAGCTTGGTGGTGACAGTAATCTCTCCTTGCATCATTAATGCCAATTTTTGTGCAATAGCCAATCCTAAGCCAGTACCTTCAAAACGACGATTATAGTCTGATTCTACTTGGGTAAAGCAATCAAAGATCGTGGTTAATTTATCATCAGGAATACCAATGCCTGTGTCATTTACAGCAATAATTAATTTAATTTGTTTATTTGATAATGTTTACGTGTTGATCGTTAAAGTAATGCTACCCTCTAAAGTGAATTTTGCCGCATTGCCAAGTAGATTAATTAAAAGTTGATGAATACGTAACTCATCGGCAATTATATACTCGGGAATGTCGGATTGAATTTCAGTTATGAACGTTACTGGTTTTTCACTAATCAACGCTTGCGTAGTCATTACAATATCATCAATTAAATCTTGTAAAGGAAATGCCGTTTTTGTTAAGGTCATATTGCCTGATTCAATCATTGATAAATCCAGAATATCATTGACCAAGCGTAATAATGTTTTACTCGAACGCTCGATGATATTAGCGTATTCTTCTTGCTCTTCTGGTAAGTCCAATGTCTTTAGCATTTGACTCATGCCAACAATACCGTTTAGCGGTGTCCGTAATTCATGACTCATGGTGGCAAGAAAGTAGGATTTAGCACGATTGGCCTGTTCCGCTTTCTCTTTGGCAAACTTTAATTGTTCCTCGGCTAGTTTTCGCTCTGTAATATCTAATGAAATTCCCAGTAAGCCGAAAACTCTAGCTTTAGAATCCTCTAAAGGAAATTTTTGGCTTAATACTACAGAAGATTTTCCATTAACAATAGCCGTTTCTTCTGTAATAATCGCTTCGCCATGATTCATGACATGTAAATCATTTTCACGAAACTTTTCGGCATCACCAGTAGACCAAGGCAACTCAAAGTCGGTTTTTCCAATAACGTCTTGACCATGGCTTAAGCCCAAACTTTTTGCCTGAAAGTCATTACAACCTAAGTAAACCCCATTAATATCTTTCCAGTATAAATGGGCTGGTAAGTTTTCTAAAATCACTTTAAAGTCTTGTGGTAATGCAAGTTTTTTCATAAGTAAGCCTTTTAATATAAACTATCTAATATTTTTTATGGCGAATTGCTACGGGCTTAAGAAAGTCTGGATAGATTGCGAATTGGCAAGTTTCATTTATCCAAAGGTACATAGCAGTGCATCCTTCTTTTAAACAATCAATTGATAAATCAAGTGAATTTTCTGCTGATTTTGTCATCAGATCATTTGCTTTGTTACGTTCATAAAAATTTTAAATACTTAGAGCCTCGCGGTCTGTTTTCACTACCAGATACAAGTTTAATCGTAGTGATTTTAAACGTTAAGCGAGCCTAATACAAATAGGGAAATGGCCTATATCCATGGGAATTCAAGATGAATTAAGCCTGAGCGGTATTAATTCATAGTCCCCGTCCTAGTCCTCATGATAAAAGAATGAAAACGATCATGAACATAGACAATGTAAAATCAATATCCGATGTAGCCAGTTTTTTGACTGGAAGCCAAGCCATCACCTTTTGTGTGCTGAGCAGCAAACACGATTGTTATCGCTTTAGTCAAAAGGTAGTGAACGGTTTGCCAATAAACGCCTTAAGCGAGCAGATAAAGTCTAATAGTGACTATTATTGCATTTTCCAACCCATAACGTCATTTTAGAGTTTGCACGGCTTGCAACAAACTAGCATCATCCGCTCCAGCAGCAATATGAATCGTGTTGCTAAAGCCTAATTGCTCGGCTTGGCTTTTCATTGCTGGCGTAATCACAATCAAAGGCTTTGTATATAATGCTTCTAGGCCTAGTGTTGTCATCAATTTTTGTAGATTTTGTAAGCTTTGCCCGCTAGTCACTAATATTTGACTAATATCGTTCACAGACCAATTAAGCGGGATCGTATAATTTGGTAATTTTCGTTTATGTGTATAAACCATTTGTATATCACCACCTCGTGCAGATAGCGTTTCGGCTAAGAGTTGATTACCGTCGATACCCGCCAAAATAGCAATTTTTTTGTTTTCAATTTCCTGTAATTGATTTAAAGCCAACATACCGCAACTATTTGCAGGATGGGCTGTATTAATAGCATTAGAGGTAAAGTGTCTCAATGCGCTTGCAGTACCTGCTCCCATAGCAAAAAGCGGTTGTTTTACAACGTAATCACTATAGTGTTTGAAAAAACAATTAACCGTTGCTGGGCTAACAAAAATTAAGAACTCGGCCCTTGTTATACAAGACAAATCAATATCGCTCGACAAAGATTTAATTTCAATCGCTGGGAAAAGGATGCTCGCAATATTTTCTTTATTGAATAAAGATCCTAATCTTCTAGCTTGCTTTAATGGTCTGGTGATTAGTACTGTCATAGTATGAAAAGTTTACTCATAGTTGATAGGCAATGCAAACTAATTTCTGGCTTAAACCGCTTAGAAATCAAACAAATCAAAAATGAAGCTTGTATTTTTAGCCATATTCGATATGCTGTTAACTCGTGCAAAATATAAGAGCAAAAAAAATGCCATACGAAATTGATTTATTAGAAAATAATAATAACCTGCACTTGAAACGGCAAGTTTTTACTGGTGACTATAGCCCCACTAATCTTATTCCAAACCAATCTCCAACGCTGAAACAATTAGCTACAGGAGCTTTTCTTACAACCCCGGTACCAGGCCCATTAACTGAAACCATGCTACAAGATATTCAGCGTCGGGGAGAGGTTAGCATTTATAATGATTATATTGTTACGGGAGAAGATTTAACACTTGACGATATTGAAAAAAGTTTACTCTCAGACTTAACGCCGCTTAAACGAGTTATTCTCGATTTTGTAAAATTAGAACTAGTTACACAACATATTATTTTATTTGCTGCCAAAGAAACTTTATGTGAACGAATTCTTCTCAACAAGCTAAACTGGCTGCCTAGAAATATCGACAATGTTAGCTCAACCCTTGAAATTCGCATCATAAACTTCAATACTTTTGAAATTTACTTTATGAATGGAATAGCCCTGCTTGATGCCAGCAACCCCTTTGGCTCCCCTAAAATACTTGGCGTGTTTGAACAAACATTGCAACTTAGCTTGGCGGCATCAAGCTTATCAATGTCTAGGAACTATATAAACTGGCCAAAACAAGCATTGCAGCACTGTTTATATGTCAATCAGCTCAATGCACGCTATGTTTTTTCTGAAGAGATCCAACGGTGTGCCGCAACAGCATTAGGCTATAGCACACGAATAATAAAAGATTCTGAGCATCCATTGTATCAAACGTGGCAAGACAGGAATTTGGTCCAATCACCTTGTCGCTCTCCTTATGGAGAAGCTAAAGAACCTAGTAAGGATGTGAGGATTTCACCTAGGAAAGCTGAAAGAACACCTTCTAAACCCTTAGAAGGGCTATCTGGTTATCCGGTTCAGAGATCTTTAGAGTCCGAATTCTAATAATGTTTTACACATTGATGATAAATAGTTTCTTCAGCGCAATATTTTGCATACAACTAACGAAATATTTCCGTGGATATTCTAACAGGCTTTTTGAAAAAATTTATAATACTGCCTACTACGTAGATTCTATATTGACTATCTTGGGCTATTTTAAGCAACTCAACTTTTAATTTTTCTAGGTCTTCCTCAGTAGCACCGACATCTTTGAATGCTTTTTCAAAGCTAATTACAGTGTGGTACAGCATTTCCTTATCTTCGGCGTCAGAAATAACTGGCTGATAGGTTTGAGTTGAAGTGTGCTCAAATTTGGGAATAATTTTAGCAACAAGGTCTTTCAGTGTTAAGCCAAGTTGCGTGGGATGCCCGCTCTTTCTAGAACGAAGTTCCGTTAGCTCTGCATATTTCTTAACTGCCGGATGTTCCGGCTTGCACTTTAATACCAACATATCAGCCTCTTCAGCAATTAGTTTTCCGCCGGGCTTTAGTAATGTAAATAAAGTTTGCAGTAAAATTGTACGCTCTTCTACAGATAGCACCCAAAGAAACCAGAGAAAATAGATAATATCGAAAGTATTTTTTGGCAGTGTTTTCACAGCTTCTATTGCATCTCTTTCTATTATCACAACATTGTTTCGCTTACCGAAACAATCTCTGGCCTCCTTTACTCTCTCTGGATGCAGCTCAATAGCCACATAATGGCCTTCTTTGCCAATTGCATCAATAATGCGTACACCCATTTGTCCAGAACCTGAGCCAAGTTCAAGCACTGTTTGGCCTAGCTCCAGCATAGGTGAGAGCGACGTGAATGAATTCTCATTATAATATTTAGACAGTGTGGCTAAACGTTTTTGTTCTGAGTATTGTGGGCCGCTATATGGATACGTCATTCTATAGGATCCTTATTTCACTTAATCCAAATATTTTTTTGCACCTTGATGACAAAGCTCAGCCGCCATTTTTTCTGCCAGCAAAGCACTATCCTCACATGAGGCCATGGCTTGGTGTCGCAGAACATGTTGTCCGTCACTACTGGCCACCAATCCCGTTAAAGTAAGTTGGTTATTTTCAAGTGTGGCGTAGCTACCTATCGGTGAGTGACAGTTGCCATTCAACCATTGTACTAAACGCCGTTCTGTATCAATACAAATTTCCGTGGTCAAATCATTTAATGGCGCAATCAACTTTAGAATATCAGTATTGTCTTTACGACATTCAATACCAATCGCTCCTTGAGCAACTGACGGAACTAAAAATTCTTCAGAGAAAATTTCTGTAATATGTTTTTCTAGTTGTAAACGTTTTAAACCTGCTGCCGCAAGAATAATAGCATCAAACTCTCCCGCTTCTAATTTAGCTAACCTTGTATCAACATTACCTCGCAAAGATTTAATTTTTAAATCAGGACGATGATGCAACAATTGCGACTGACGGCGTACGCTGCAAGTACCAACGACAGCACCCTTTGGTAGTTCTGAAAAACAATCAAATGTTTTTGAAATGAAAGCATCTCGTGGATCATTACGTTTTAAGATAGCGCCTAATTGCAAGCCTTCTGGTATTTCTGGCGGAACATCTTTCATTGAATGCACCGCAATATCGGCTTGCCCAGTTAGCAAGGCAACTTCCAGTTCTTTAATAAATAAGCCTTTGCCACCAATGTCGGCTAATTTTTTATCGAGAATTTTATCGCCTTTGGTTGTGATACCCACTAGCTCAATTTCTAACTCGGGATGCTGCTGCAATAGTAATTTTTTAACATGGTTTGCTTGCCACAGTGCTAACTTACTTTGCCGTGTGGCAATGCGTAATTTTTTCATTACGACAAAACACGCTTAACCGCAGCGGTCATTTCGTTGGCGGATATTTTTTGCAGGTCGTCACTTTTATAAGGCAAATATTGATAGTGCCCTTTTGGCGTTTGTGCCACAATTTGTTTAAGCATGGCAGTTTCTAAATCGGATTGTTGCTTACCTTCCATAATTACAACAGGAATAGCACGCAATGGAGCTGCGTTGATAATTTGTCGCTCACTTTTTGTTTCACCAAGGAGCTCTAAATAATTCTCAATGCGCGCAGCCTGAGTTTGTGATGGCTGGTAGCGATAACTTTTCAGTAAGTTCTGATGATTTTGTTTTAAGCCATGGAAGTTTTTATTATATTGTTGGCGAAAAATGGCTTGTGCTACGTCTTTTGTTTTTGCTGAGTCTTTTATTTCACCTAAAGCAATAGCGGCATTTACCATGGGATTAACTAACACCATCCCTTGTACTTCACTCGAAAACGTTCTCGCAAAGTAACGCGCGTATAAAGTACCAATAGAATCAGAGACTAAAATATAAGGTGGCTTAAGATCTGCAGCCTGTAATACACTGCGCATTCTGCCTACAATATATTGTGCCGACCGAATGGCGACCTGATTTTTTAATGGAAGACTCTTGCCAAGGCCAGCTCGGTCATAAGCAAATACCGTACCAAGCTTAGCAAGGCTAGGAACAAAAGCATTCCATGAGCTTAAGCCTTTACCTGTACCATTAATTAACACAATTGTCGGTTTACCTTGGCCAGATTGTTCGGTCCAAAAATGTTCTTCACCAACGTGAACGAATTTATTTTTAATAGGAGCCGCCATGAGATTACCGGCAATGAAAAGTGCTGCGGTAATAACGATTAATTTTTTCATGGTTGCTCCTTTACCTTAGGAATTCAGAATTTGAAATTCCAATCTACTATTTAACTCGTGGGTCCAATTCTCCACTAGCATAACGTTCATACATCACTTCCAGTGATAATGGTACAATTTTCGATGCATTCCCCGCCGCACCAAACTGCTCATAACGTTGCTTACAAATACCTTTCATCGCATTTTTTGAAGCCGTTAAATATTTGCGTGGATCAAACTCTGCTGGATTCTCAGCCATAAAACGACGAATGGCACCTGTTGAAGCCAAACGTAAGTCTGTGTCAATATTCACTTTCCGTACACCATGCTTAATACCTTGCACAATTTCTTCAACCGGAACGCCATAAGTTTCTGGGATCTCACCACCAAACTCATTAATAACTTTAAGCCATTCTTGTGGCACAGAAGACGAACCATGCATCACTAAATGCGTGTCTGGAATACGGGCATGAATAGCTTTAATTTGATCAATGGCTAAGATATCACCTGTTGGTGGGCGAGTAAATTTGTAGGCACCATGACTGGTACCAATTGCGATGGCTAATGCATCGACTTTGGTTTCTTTAACAAAGGTGGCGGCTTCTTCAGGGTCGGTTAATAATTGACTCTGCTCTAAAACACCTTCGGCGCCAGAACCATCTTCTTCACCCATCATGCCCGTTTCTAACGAGCCAAGACAGCCTAACTCCCCTTCAACCGATACACCACATGCGTGTGCAATATCTGCAGTTAACGCAGTAACATCAACATTGTACTCAAAGCTAGAAGGGGTTTTTGCATCAGCTTCTAATGAGCCATCCATCATCACAGAAGAGAAGCCTAATTGAATTGAGCGCTGGCAAACATCAGGTGATGCGCCATGATCTTGGTGTAAGCAAACAGGGATATGCGGAAATTCTTCAATCGCGGCCAAGACTAAATGACGAATAAAAGGAGCGCCGGCATATTTACGTGCACCTGCTGAAGCTTGAATAATCACAGGGCTGTCCGTTTCATCAGCAGCCTCCATAATTGCCCGAACTTGCTCTAGGTTATTTGCGTTATACGCTGGAACACCATAATTATGTTCTGCCGCGTGATCGAGTAACTGACGAAGGGAAATAAGTGCCATTAAGAGCTCCTTGTTATTGATATAATAACAGTGTAGCAGATAAAACGTTTTTTAAAAGGTTATAGCCAAAACACTCGAGTTTTAATCGACCTTCACTATTTTCATAGTATTGGTTGAACCACGTACACCAACAAAATCACCACAAGTGACTAAAATATTATCACCTTTACTCACTAAATCATCTTGCAACAAAACATCGACCACTTTGCTGTAAACATTGTTGTGATCCACACCTTCTAATGAGAATGCTATAGGATATACATCACGGAATAAACAGACTTTACGTAACGTTTTATTTTTTGAACTTAGCGCAAAAATAGGAATGTCGGTTTTAATACGTGACATGCGTAAAGGTGTATCACCACTTTCTGTAATTGAGACAATCACTTTCACATCAGAGTGATTAGCCGCATACATCGCCGCCATAGCAATAGCTTCATCACTTTCTGAGAAATAACATTCAATACGATGCTTGGAGATTTTAGAGCGTGGATCATTTTCTGCGCCTAAACATAAACGTGACATCGCTTTCACGACATTAACGGGGTGGTTGCCAGTTGCTGTTTCTGCTGACAACATCACCGCATCGGTGTAATCTAAAACAGCATTTGCGACATCGAATACTTCAGCACGGGTAGGAATACTATTTTCAATCATTGATTCCATCATTTGCGTCGCCGTAATAACCGCTTTGTCTAGCGCACGCGCACTACAAATAATCTTTTTTTGTGCAGCAGGCAAAGCTGCATCACCAATTTCAACGCCTAAATCACCACGAGCAACCATTACAGCATCGGATGCTCTAATAATATCATCAAGAACATGCATCGCTTCGGCACGTTCGATCTTAGCCACGAGCCCTGCTGTACCGCCAGCAGCTTCCATTAGCTCGCGTGCATAAATCATATCTTGTGCGCTGCGTGGGAAAGATATGGCAATATATGCTGCATCGATATTCACTGCCGTAATTAAATCGGCTTTGTCTTTTTCAGTTAGGGCTTCGGCAGACAAACCACCACCAAGTTTATTAATACCTTTATTATCTGATAATGAACCACCCACTTCGACGACACAATGGATTTTATTCCCATCAATTCGTTCAACAATAAAGACCACTCGCCCATCGTCTAGCAATAACCTGTCTCCCGGCTTAACATCTTGTGGCAGACTCTTATAATCGATACCAATTTGTTTTTCATCACCAGCATCTGCGTCTAGATCCGAATCCAATAAAAAAGCCTGACCGGCTTCTAAAATCACCTTCTTTTTCTTAAAGCGAGCGATGCGAATTTTGGGGCCCTGCAAATCAGCTAATAAAGCGACTTCAGTATTAAGCTCACGCGCGGCTTGGCGAATTGTATCCGCTCGTTCACAATGGTCGGCGGCAACACCATGAGAAAAGTTTAAACGAAATACATTTGCACCCGCTAAAATCATACCTTTAATTGTTTCTAAATCACTTGAAGCCGGGCCGACAGTCGCGACAATTTTGGTTCTCTTTGAATTATATTTCAAGGTAGTATTCCTACTTGTTAGTTAAGTACGGCAACGCCAGGGAGGGTTTTGCCTTCGAGTAGCTCTAGAAATGCGCCGCCACCTGTTGAGATGTAAGACATTTTATCGGCCACTTGATATTGATCAATTGCAGCAAGAGTATCACCCCCACCCGCGACTGTAAATGCTGGGCTTTTGGCAATAGCCAAGGCCAAGGCCTTAGTGCCTTGAGCAAAGGGTGCCAGCTCAAATACACCAACAGGCCCGTTCCAAACAATGGTTTTAGCTTTCTTTAAAATATCAGCATAAGCTGCGGCTGTTTCTGGGCCAATGTCTAAAATCAAATCATCAGGCTCAATAAAGTCTAACGTTTTTATTTTTGCATCAGCATCGGCACTAAAAGTTTTAGCCACAACGACATCTGTCGGGATAGGAATAGCACTACCACGCGCTTTTGCTTTTTTCATTAAAGCCGTAGCATCACCAATCAAGTCTGGTTCGTATAGTGACTTACCCACTTCATAACCAGCAGCGGCAATAAATGTATTGGCAATACCACCACCCACAATAAGCTGGTCAACTGTATCAATTAAACTTTCTAATACTTTCAATTTGGTTGAGACTTTTGAACCACCAACAATCGCGACAAAAGGTGATTCAGGTTTTGTCAGGGCTTTTTCTAAAGCACTAAGTTCTTGTATCAATAAAGGACCTGCGCAAGCGATGGGTGCAAACTTAGCGACACCATGTGTAGAAGCTTGCGCCCTATGTGCAGTTGCAAAAGCATCCATCACAAACACATCGCATAAGCTCGCGTATTGCTGTGCTAATGTATCATCGTCTTTCTTTTCACCAGTGTTGAATCGAACGTTTTCTAATAAGGCAACCTGCCCAGGCTTAAGCTCAATACCCTGTTGCCAATTTTGAATTAGAGGTACATCTTGCTTTAATACTACTGATAAATACTCAGCAACTGGAGCTAATGAAAATTTAGGATCAAAGTCACCCTCTTCAGGACGACCTAAATGCGACATTAGAATAACAGCAGCACCTTTATCTAAGGCTTGCTCAATGGTTGGCAAAATGGCTTTAATACGTAAGTCACTAGTGATCTTACCATTATCATCTAATGGCACATTTAAGTCTTCACGAATCAAAACACGTTTGTTTTTTAATTCGAGCTCGCACATGGTTTTCATAGTCGGCCCCTCTATTTAAGAGATAGATTCTACTAGCAAAATAAAAGCGGCGATCTTATGAGCGTAGATAACTATCCCACAAAATCCCGCTATAAACTTATGCCTTCATCATAGCAACGGTTGTATCTAACATACGATTACTAAAGCCTGTTTCATTATCATACCAAGAACACACTTTCACCTGGTTACCAATAACTTTTGTTAAGCTCGCATCAAAAGTAGATGACATAGCATTACCATTAAAATCAACAGAGACTAAAGGTAATTCATTGTAGCCTAACACTGCGGCTAATTTACCTTCACTCGCTTTTTTAACAATACTATTCACTTCTTCAACGGTTGTTTCACGTCCTGCTTCAAACGTTAAATCAACTAACGACACATTAATCGTTGGTACACGAACGGCAAAACCATCTAACTTACCAGCTAATTCTGGCAACACTAAACCAACTGCTGCTGCAGCGCCTGTTTTTGCAGGGATCATTGATTGCGTTGCGCTACGTGCACGACGTAAATCTGGGTGATAAACATCTGTTAATTTTTGATCGTTGGTGTAAGCATGAATGGTCATCATTAAACCTTTAATAAGACCAAGCTCATCATGCAGAGGTTTAACTAAAGATGCTAGACAATTGGTGGTGCAAGATGCATTGGAGACAATAACATCATCAGCGTTTAAAGTATCATCATTAACTCCATAGACAATTGTTTTCACATCGCTACCGGCAGGTGCTGAAATTAATACTTTTTTAGCGCCGGCATCTAAATGCATTTTTGCTTTATCTTTATTGGCAAACAAACCCGTACATTCAAAAACAACATCAACCGCCAAATCAGCCCAAGGCAATTTAGTAGGGTCGCGCTCAGATAGACATTTAATGACATCACCATCAATAATCAAGTTACCATCCTTAACATCAACATCACCGACAAACTTGCCGTGCGTCGTATCGTATTGTGTTAAGTGGGCATTGATTTTTACATCACCTAAATCATTAATCGCCACAATTTCGATTTCATCAGTACGGCAATTTTCATAACAAGCTCGTAAAATATTTCGGCCAATACGTCCATAACCGTTAATCGCTACCTTTATTGTCATTGGTTTCTCCTGTTGTTTACGCGAAACTGAAAGATTATAAGAATAGCATAAATTGCTACTATTGCTCGGCTACCTGTATCTTTCGAGCCCGTTCAGCTGAAATAGAGCGTCTCAAAACCTATTTGTCATTTTTATTACCAAAAACAGGCGAGAAGTAACCTATTAATAATAATACTAAGCCAACACCAATAAAAGAGATAATTCGCGCGATAGTGTTACTGTTAGCTAAATCAACAAAGAACAATTTACAAATAGTCATTGCCAAAATAACGATCCCAACCCACCAAATAGTTTTATTATGATACCAAGTGGAAATCGCTACGATAATCAGGCTTGATACACACCAAACAATTGTTAGACTTGCTTGAGTCGTGGTTGATTGTAAAATAGCATTAACTTGATAAGGCACGCTACGAATCGTTATGGCTGACACCCAAATGAATCCCCAGCCTACTAATGCGCTCACCAGCGTTGCCGGCTTTATACTCAATGTTTTAATCAACCACCTCAGCTGACTATACAAGCAATAAAACATCATCATTATGCTTAAGCTCATCATGATATCAATGGGATTGAGCACAGGAATATAAAATCAATTCTGTGGGAAGTCCCATAAAAATAAGTTAGCAAGCAACGTCCACCAGTAGACCACTGATATAATAATGGCACAAATAATTTGGGAGTATAAAGCTGGGTAAACTTTAAAGGGCCATACTTCATGTTTTACACCCATCATAATCGCACCGATAGCCATTAAAGGCAGTAAACCGCCAATCGTGCTTTGCCAAGTAAGATTAAGTTGTAGGTTAAAATCAAACCATTGCATTATCAGCGAACTTAACACTAAAACCATTAAACAATAAGTTCCCGTATGCAGCCAAGCGAGTGTATTGTGTAACAAGTTGAATCTTCCAGCTTTACTTAATAACCAATATTGACTAACAATAGAGCCAATCCAAACCAAGCACTCACCGCCATTAACATAAGAAAAGTTTAAGCTATATTTTAAAAAATAAATAAAGCAAAGTGGAACCAATAAAATCGCTAAAACATCTAAATAAACCCATTTAAATCTACAAGCAAGATAACACCAGATCCAAGTTGAAAGACTAAAATATAACAACCCATAAAATAACACATGGTAGCTATAAAAAAACAAAACCGAGAAAACAAACCATAGTGTTACACCAAGAATAAATAATATAGGAGCAATGCTGTTTCGCTCCAACACTGAACTTCCTTTATGCTTAGCAATAATACTTGCAGCCAGGATCCCAACTAAACCCATCAACGCCCCATTAATGAGCGTAATTATATGCGCATCAAGTATAGAAGCCACTCCATAGATAAAAAAGCCAACCATCATTGTTGAACCTAAGATTATTTCAGCAAAGAGGCGAGTAAAAGTTCGATTAGATCGAATTCCAATAAATAATATTGGCAGAATCGCTAAAACCCAAAGCAAGCCGACCCACTCTTGACTAAACGAAAATAAAATAGCCAACAGTAAGAACACACTTGCAATGTATAAATACGTCTCACTAAGTAATTTATATAGCTTTCGATTTGTTGATAATAACAAGCTCGCTAAGGCAGCATAAAAAACACCATAAGCTAAGTCGCTCAACCCTAAACTAAAACCGCCACGATGGACAATAGCAGTCTGTAACAGAAAAGAAAATAAAGGTACGCTAAACAATAAAATATTATCTATATAATATTTTGGATTGATCCTTTGCTGTTGGCGACTAAATAAAACAGTAATCACCGAATATAGCACAGTGAAGAAAATCAAGAATAATTGTGACAACAAATAGTGCTGTGGTTGATATTGCCAGAAGCCCCAAAAACTCGCCAAAACAAAAGTAAAAGTAAAGCCAAGAACATTCAAAACTCGCCAGGCTTTAAACCAAACAATAGTCGCGATACCCATGTTCAATAAAGCAAAATAACTAAACAATATTAGCTCGCTACCTTGTGGACCTGCAGCTAAAAACGGCGTCATAAAACCACCAATCTGCGCTATCAGTATTAAAGACATTGAATTTTGTTTCAAAGCTATCGTTGCAGCTAAGATACCAACTATTAATAATAAAATAAAAGCCATCTCAGAGGGCATCAAGTGATAAACACGGTAACTTATGAAACAAATAATATAAAGGAGCCCAATCCCGCAACCTTGTAAAACCAAACCATACTCTCTTTTTTTAGACTGCAAGAAGATACCTAAACCTAAAAACACAAAAGCCAAAACAGATGCGCCAATAAGTCGTAAGCTTAAAGGAAACATATTATGTGCCACGGCATATTTCAATAAGAAAATGATACCAAAAAATAGAATAACTACACCTAATTTAGCAATAACATTTCCACTGGAAAAATAAGCAATAACGTTATCAACAAGAACAGGCCTTTCTTTTGTTTGCTTAGGTCCTTGTTCTGGAACCAATTTTTTTTCTGTTTTTTCTACAGGCTCAGTTTTGTGGGGCTGAAGAATTTTCACTGGAGAATCTTCAACCTTAGTTTTAACGGCTACTGAAGCCATCGGCACACCCGGACTTTTGTTTTCTTTAAGTTGTTGCTCTAAATTAAACAATCTTTCATTCAAGTCAGATATTTTAATAAACAAAACGATCATTACTATGACAAAAAAAGAGAATAAAAACCACCACATTACAATTATCCTAGCAACAACTTTCCTGCCGCATAGTTCTTTTTACCACTTCCCAAGGTAGGAAGCGCATCAACTTCTTGATAGCCCGCTGGGATCATTAAGTTACTGCCTGGCATCACTTGTAATCCTTCACGAACTTTTTTAGAATCAATTGTTCCAGTATGTAATATGATAATTTTTTCAATTCGTTGTTCAACAGCACTTAAACTGACCATTTCACCAGCAACTTTAGCAAAACGCGAATATCTATCGACAATAATTAAAAAACCATCTTCATCTGATCTTCCCTTATCACCCGTAATATACCAAGTGAAATCTGTATCAGGAACTAAAACTTGTTTGGTTTTTTCTGGATTGTTTAGATAGCCCTTCATCACCTGGGTGCCACCGATCAATATCATACCTTCTGTATTAACAGGTAAAGACTCCATGGTGTCAGGATCAACAATCTTAAAAGCTGTGCCAGGAACCGGCAATCCAACGGTACCTTCTTTTTGCGTAACCTGTACTCTCCAATTGTCACTCATTAACGTATCGGGTAAGTTCGCACTCGCGACAGGGGCCACCTCAGTCGCGCCATAACCCTCAAAAATATCCAATTTAAATTTTTGCTTAAAATCAACTCGAACTTGATCACTTAGTTTTTCAGCGCCCGCAACAACTAAGCGTAAGCTGTCTAACATTTGTGGCAATACTTTTTTATTACGACAGTACATACCTAAGAAGGTTGATGTAGCACACATCACACTTACTTTATATTTGTGAATCAACCGTGCAATTTTAACGACATCGGTAGGGTCAGGATGACAGACAACTGGCGTGCCTTCAAGCAGCGGCATAATTGTTGTTGCTGTTAAACCGAATGCGTGGAACAAAGGTAATACACTTAGCATTTTATCTTTATCTTCAATGTTGAAAACACTCGAAACTTGTTTTGCATTACCAATAATGTTGCTATGTGACAATTCAATACCTTTTGGTTTTGACTCGCTACCACTACTAAATAATATAGCCGCTGTTTGTTCAGTCGAATGTTTTTTAAGCAAGATAAATTTTAGGATGCTCAAAGGACACAAGCGTAACAATATCATATTACCTAGTATTACCAATTTTTTGGTTGGCGTATTAAGATCTTCCATATAAATAGGATCTGCATGTGCTAATATTTTAGTTAATGAGAAACCTTTGTTTTTTAGCTTGTTAACAAAAGCCTTGGCGGTAATAATATGTTTTATATCGGCTTCTTGTAAGGCTGACAATAAGTTTTCTTCACTGCTGGTATAGTTCAAATTAACAACCGTTTTACCCATCACTAAAGTGCTCAAATTAGCAATAATACCGGCTCCACCAGCGGGTAATAAAATACCAATGTTTTGTTGCCCTTTTAAATCTTTCTGCAAATGGCGACGGATATATAAAACAATTGATAGCAATTGCACATTACTAAGCTTTAACCCCATCGAATCAATTACACTAGTAGAGCCCGCTAACTGCTTAACTCTTGCTAGCCATAACTCTGGAATCGTGCCTAAAGAATCAATATATATTTTCCAAGCACTACTTGAAAGTTGAGTCACTTTTTGTTTAACCGTAATAGCATCTGAATCTTCAGGAAGGCTTGAACCAAAACTCACGCTAATTTGACGACTACGGGATTTACTTAATTTCTTATAACGCTCTGTCGCATAAGTTGTTGAGGTACCCCATAAACCTAATAAATAGAAAGGAACAATAGACGCACCACTTTCCTTCACTGCTCGTTCAAACCCTGTATGAAAATAACCCAACTGACCATTGCGACATAAACGCCCCTCTGGAAACAAAGCCACTACATCGCCATTTTTGAGTGCTTGATGAACAGTCTCTAAGGCTGCCTTGCTAGCACCGCTAGAAATTGGAATAACACCCATTTTGTTTAAGAACCATCTTAAATACCATTTATCAAAAAACGAGCGAGCCATCACAAAACGTATCGGACGGGGTGATGCTATTTGCAAAATAGTCCAATCGACAAAACTAATATAATTACCAAGTAACAATACCCCTCCAGAAGAAGGCATGTTATCTAACCCATTAACGCTTAAACGATAAAATTTAGAAAAGATAAAATAAAGAACATAACGTACTAAAGCTTGCGGTAGTTTATAGATAGAATATAAAGTTGCAATAAATGCTATTGTGACCATTGAGTAGAGAAAATAACGAATATTGCCACCAAGACTAACATAAACAATATTGGCGATTAAGAAACTTAACATGAAAATAGTTTGAATAAAATTATTCGCAGCCATGATCTTACCTAGTTGATTGCTATTGGCATTAAACTGAATTAATGAATTTAACGGAACCACTAACATTCCGCCAAAAATACCATAGATAAAAAACATCACTAAAATAGTAGAATGATTCGTGATATGGCACAATAATAACAAGCATAAACATAATCCAATTGCCGCGATAGGTATCAATCCTGTTTCAATGAAGCCGCGTGACACGCGTCCAGCATAACTAGCACCAAACAAAATACCAATACCACCCAAGCCAAGAGCTGCTTGGACAAATACAGCACTCGGGTTACCTGCATACTCTTTTAAATAAGCACCATAACTGGCTAACATTACTTGGTTAATACCCCAAAATACTGCCAAACCAATAATACATAGAAAAACAATCTGTGACTGAGTCACTTGGCTTAAATATCGCTTCAAATAATGACCGCGTATATAACCATCAATACTATAAGTGCTACTTGGGTCTGATGCCGGTTTTTTAGGGATCATAAAGGTGAAAATCGTTTCAGCACAAGAGCATAGAATTAAAACATAACCTGCTGGAGCAAACGCTTTTAAGATCGTCGCTTTATCCATATTATGCTCTAAGCCATAATGATTTAAATAATGAGAAAAGATAAGTGAGAAGACAAATGTTCCTGCCAATATAGCCATAATAGCAACTGTCTGCACAATCGCATTCGCTTTAGCAATTTTCGCTTTACCAAACAATTCTTTAATGTAACCATATTTAGAAGGTGAGTTAAATGCACTTTGAGTCGCTAACAATAAAGTAATACCAAAAGCAACATTAAAATAAACGTGAAAATAACTCCAGGTGGCAACTATAGTTAAGGGTATCGCCGCTGCAGCGGTAATTCGTAACACCATCACCTTTTTAAACTTATCGGCAATAAATCCTGATGGTGTAAACAATAATAAATAAGGTAAAAGAATGAAGCCATTAATGACCGATGACATTAACGAAAAATGACTCGCATCTGAAGTTTGATACAAGGTATTTTGAATCAATATTTTGTGGCCTAAATCAATGAAAGCATTGAAAAAAATAATCAATGTGTAAGGTAAAAACCCTTTAATACGTAACATAATAACCTCGTGTTTTATAATAGAAGAGAAGTCTACGGTTCCAGGACGTTATATGCGACTAAAAATTCAAAGGTTGCATTATATCGACCAAATAGTATTATATATTGACACCATGGAGCAAGTTATGAGTCAAAGCCAACAAATTATTCAAACCCTTAAACAACAATTGAGGATCTACGATAAAACTTATTCCGACGTGGCTCAACATTTGAATCTGTCAGAGGCCAGTGTTAAACGCTTATTTTCACAACAAAATATATCATTAACACGCTTGCAAACGATATGTGAATTAATAGGCCTAGAATTATTAGATGTCATGTACATGGCCAGACAAAAACGTGTGGATATTAACCAATTAACAAAAGAACAAGAACAGGCCTTAGTAGCACAAGAAACATTAATGTTGGTCTTAATTTGTGTATTTAGCCATTGGGAATTTACAGATATGTTACATTATTATAACTTAAGCAAAGCTGAGCTCACCAGACTGCTTCTAATACTTGATAAAATGAAAATTATAGAACTGCTCCCAAGCAACAATATCAAACTGCATATCTCATCGCAATTCGACTGGCTGCCAAATGGCCCCATCCAACATTTTTTTCAAGAAAATTTATTGCACGAATTTTTGAAAGTACCTTTTAAAAATAAAGGCGAATTACTACTGGTTCGTAATGGTATGCTAAGCCAAGGAAATAATATTCTATTACAACGTGAAATGCGGAAGCTCTCAGAAAAATTTCTACAATTAAATGAAGAAGATAAAAATAGTCCCTTTTCCGATCGTGAAGGTAGCGCATTATTTATCGCACTACGGCCTTGGGTGCCATCTATCTTTGACAAGTATTTATTGAAATAAAATCATAGCCCATGCTATAGAAGAGAAGAGAAGAGAATAAAATCAAACCGTACTACGCTTAAAATATGACAATCCCCAAAAGGCCAAGATTGCAGCAAAAATCAACACATAAGATGGCGCTGCCAAACCAAACTTAACCAGCAAGCCATTCATAGCTAACGGCGTTAAACCTATGGTTAATGACATAATTAATCCATGACAAAAAGCAACGCCACTATAGCGAACCGGCTTGGGAAAACATTCGACAATCATATAAACGGTTTGGCCAACAGCTAAGCTAAAAATAATCATGAATAAGATAACCGCGATAATAGTATCGGTGCCGCCTTTTTGCATCAAAATAAAAAGTGGATACATGGTCACCGCAATAATCACACAACCCAACTTTGACCAGCCTAAGTGAATATTAAAAATATCGGTAATATAAGCTGATAAGGGTAAAAATACCATTTGGATTAGTGTACTAATAAAGAGTAAAAGTAAAGTCTTGTCTAATGGATAACCTAAATAATGATTTAAATAGGTCACTAAAAAGATAGCACCGATAGACGAAAACACTGCCACTAAAAAAACTTGGCTCATCGCTACTAACATTGATTTTTTATAGTGCCGAAAAAGTTGTACCATAGGTACTCGGCGTTGGGTAACAGAGTCATCATCACGCATCAATTTCACACGCACATATAAACCCAATACAGCTAAAATAAAACTGGCTAGAAACGGAATGCGCCAACCCCAATCATGAAAAGCTTGGTGTGACATATTATGAACCAGTAAGGTTGCTACACCGGAGCCAATTAAAAATCCACCCATCGCACCGGTTATCGAAAGTGAAGTGGCAAAAGCGGGTGTGCGTTTGGAGGCGATATCACGCAACACCACCATGCTACCTGGGAACTCACCACCAACGGCAAAACCTTGAATTAGACGCAAGCAAACTAATAATACAGATGCCCAAACACCAATGGTATTATAGGTAGGTAATAAGCCAATTAACGTTGTCGCAATTCCCATTAAGCTCAATGAAAAAATTAGGGCTCGCTTGCGTGAACGGGTATCACCGAAGTGACCAATAAACAAACCACCAATAGGTCGCATTAAGTAACCCACGGCAAAAATACCGAACGTGCCTAAAATAGCCGATTGTGGATTGTGCGTGGAGAAAAATATTTTAGAAAATACTGTTGCGAACATACCGTATAAAATAAAATCATACCACTCTAAAACATTACCAACAATACTCGCAACATAATACTTTCTGCGCTGATTTTTTTTCATAGCTTATTCAGCTAAACAGAGCTGACTCACCTTAACAATATTATCAACCGTAAAACCAAAAGTTTTAAATAAATCTCCCGCAGGTGCTGATTCACCAAACGTGCTCATACCAATCACTTTGCCATTTAAACCGACATATTTATACCAAAAATCGGCACTACCTGCTTCTATAGCGACTCTGTTAATCACCGCTTTGGGCAACACTTCTTCTTTATATGCTTCAGTTTGTGCGTCAAACACATCCGTTGCTGGCATAGACACTACACGTATGGCAAGACCTTGTTGTGTTAATTGTGCAGCAGCTTCCAGGGCAAGTGTTACCTCTGAACCTGTGGCAATCAAAATTAGGGCCGGCGTTACTTTGCAATCTTGCAAAATATAACCACCACGCTGGATGTTACTTAAGGTTTCAGCATCACGTGTTTGGCAAACTAAACCTTGGCGACTCAAACACAAAGCTGTTGGCTTATCGTTTGTGCTAATACCTGCCTGCCACGCTACTGCTGTTTCAACGGTGTCGCATGGACGCCATACTGACATATTAGGAATTAAACGTAATGTGGCTGCATGCTCAACTGGCTGATGGGTTGGGCCATCTTCACCTAAGCCGATTGAATCATGGGTTAACACATAAATCACACGTTGCTTCATTAAAGCCGCCATTCGCATCGCATTACGCGCATAATCCGAGAAGACTAAGAAAGTGCCACCGTAGGGAATAAAGCCACCATGTAAGGTTAAGCCATTCATAATCGCGGCCATGGCAAACTCGCGCACACCGTAACAAATGTAATTACCGGTAAAGTCATCGTACTTAATGGCTTTACTACCAGACCATAGTGTTAAATTGGAACCGGCTAAATCAGCCGAGCCTCCTAACAACTCTGGTAAATGCCCGCCTAAAAATTCAATGCAATTTTGCGAGGCTTTGCGTGAGGCGATTTTTTCAGATTTTTCGGCAGTCTCTGCAACAAACTGTTCTAATAGTGCAGTGAAGTTATCAGGAAAATCACCCGCTAAACGACGCGTGAGTTCCTCGGCTAACTCTGGATATGCAACCGTATAGCTGGCCAAAAGATCATCCCATTGCTGTTCTTCTTGTTCGCCCTTTTCGGTCGCATCCCAAGCTTGATAATATTCGTCAGCAATTTCAAACGGGCCAAAGTCCCAGCCCAGCTGCTTACGCGTCAAGGCAATTTCTTCGTCACCTAAAGGGGCGCCATGGCAAGTTTCCTTACCTTGCTTATTTGGTGAGCCAAAACCAATGGTGGTTTTGCAACAAATTAAACTTGGTTTATCGGTTACGCCACGCGCTTGCTCAATAGCTTTTTTAAGGGCTTCAGGATCATGCCCATCCACACCGGCGATCACATGCCAATTATACGCTTCAAAACGCTTAGGTGTATTATCAGTAAACCAGCCCTCAACTTCACCATCAATAGAGATATTATTGTCATCCCAAAAGGCAATTAATTTACCTAAACCTAGTGTTCCAGCCAATGAGCTAGCCTCATGGGAAATGCCTTCCATTAAGCAACCATCGCCTAAGAAAACATAAGTGTGATGATCGACTACCTTAAAATTGTCGCGGTTAAATTGACTCGACAACATTTTTTCCGCGATAGCCATACCAATGCCATTTGCAAGGCCTTGCCCTAGCGGGCCTGTAGTGGTTTCAATACCCGGTGCGTAACCATACTCAGGATGACCAGGTGTTTTAGAATGCAGTTGGCGGAAATTTTGTAAATCTTCAATCGATAACTCATAACCAGCTAAGTGCAATAAAGCATAATGCAGCATTGAGCCATGACCATTAGAGAGGATGAATCGATCACGATTTGGCCAGTGTGGGTTAGTCGGATTATGTTGCAAAAATTCGCGCCATAAGACAGTCGCAATATCGGCCATACCCATCGGCATTCCTGGATGACCTGATTGGGCTTTTTGCACAGCATCCATAGCAAGGGCTCTTATCGCGTTAGCAAGTTGGCGTGAATTTGGCATGGTAGGCTCCTAAGGTTTTGAGGTGTTTATTGTAACAAACCTTTGGCTCTTGCATAGTCTATTTAAGTTAAAATTTAGTCCAATCTCAACCAATATATTCTCAATACCACAAACCACTATCTTCTATAGATTCTGTGCCACATAAAAAGCCAAAAGAATGCTAGCTGAGGTAGTCGGATGCTTATCATTAAAAAATAAAAAGCCGGCACAATAAGGTGTGGCTAACTCACGCACACAGCTATGTTCAATATCTAAAAAGCGATAACCTAAAAATCGGTTGTCCTTTATCATTTGGTTGAAAACAATATTAGTCGAAATAATATGTGGTTTTTGCGAATCCCGGATGCCATAATTTAGCCAAAAAGCTAAATCATTATTATATATTTTGCTGATAGTCGCTATTACATGCAGAGCCAAATTTTGTTTATTTTGACTATTGCCAAGTGCGCTACGCACGAGAAATTTCGCACCTGGAGTTGCCCCGATATTGGGTAAATTGAAAACATAAATATGCTGTGCCGGAACACCGTCTTGAATTAATAATTTAACAGCATCATAAACTTTTTTCGTAGGGAACCAAGAAAAAGCCAATTTTTTTTCTGGCCATAAAAAAGTAGGTTTAAATTTGCTGTGACGAAAACGATAAAAAAAGCGATTAATGTTATTGAAAACATCATTGCCACCGGCCCATAAGACAAACATCGTTTGCTTGCTAGGTTTAGCCTGAGTACTTTTTAAATCGCGTAAATACTGTTGCACTTGCAGCATCATTCCTGGCACACAACTCAAATGAGCATTAACATAGCCAGGCTTCTTACAGTGTTGTGGATATGAAAAAGGAGTCGATAAGTCATTAACGTATCGCTGGCCGGTTTCGGCACTGGCCCATGCAAAGTCAACATTCATTAGCACTAAATCTTGGCCATGCCATTGTCGTGAAGGAATAGCTAAGCTACTGCTACATAAAAATTGGAAAATGCCCCATGGTGCCTTACTCGTAGGGCTAAGTTTATACCCTTCTAGCGTAATGTCAAAATGTGCTTTTTGACTTCATCAGCAATGTACTGATGGCCTTTGATGGTAGGGTGTACATCGTCTGCGAATAAATAACCGGCACAATCTGTATTTCGATTTGGACACGTTTGGCTAAGTTTATCTTTATCAAAACCATATTCACTTGGGTGATTTAAAATATCAGTGAATCGTGAATTAATATCGACCAAATGAACCCCTGAAAATTGGCTTAGCATTGTGCTTAAGTTTGCATTGAAATTCAGCAAAGCTTGTTGCACTTAAGCGGGGTCATATTTAAAATCAAAACCATTCCATTGTAAACTTTTACTCATTAGGGGAATGTTACTTAAATCGGGGAAGTTTAAAACATAAATATTTTTGACTGGCACATGAAGTTCAGTCGTTAATTTTTCAATCGTTGTTTTAATATTATCGATGGGATTGTATGGAAAATAGAGATCTCTCAAAAAAGGTAGAAAGGCATATTTGTATAACAAATCATTACCTCCTATCAATAAGAATATTTTACTATTGCTGTTAAGCGGCGTTGTTTGCAACTGCATCTTCAACTGGTTTAATTGTTCATTAGGGCTTAAAGGCATATTGATCTGACCGGATGCGGGATTTTCTGAGAAACATAATTTAATTAAATCATTACACAATAGATCTTTATTTTGTTGCATCCAACCTGATTGCGTAATCGCGCCACCATAAGCATAACTAATATTAAAGTTATTCGCATTATTCGCAGCTTTCAGTTTTAGAGATGCTGTCATATCATCTCCAACCGCAGTGGTATACGCATTTTGCAAAAACAAAGCATTCCAAACTTTTGCTTGTGGAAAAGCAGGGTCATGATTGGTAAAAATACCATTATTACCAGAGTCCGATAAACTATCACCCAACACAATAATATTATGCGCAAAGTAAATATTACTTTCTAGTGGTAACGTAGTTTTTGTTTGTATTTCATTAGAAAAAACTAAGTCATGCTGATAAGCCCCACGCAGTGCATCAACGGCAACGGCTTGATTTGTCGTGAAGGATAAATTAATTAAACAACTGGCACCGGCATTTATTTCATGAGACTTTCCATCGAGCAAACAAGTGCTAGCGTCGTCTTTCATCCCTGCCGGTAAACTAGTAGAATCTATTTCATAATTTCCAGCCAAGCCTGTATTTTCTAATTGATAACTTAAATGATATTCGTTATCTAAATAGCTGGTTGCTGGCAGCGTCTTGGCCGTTTGCTTGATAATTAGATTGCTAGATTCAACCGGTGGTGGTGTTATCGCTTTATAACGGAATGTGACAACCCCTGTTTGTGTAGCCTCTGGAGTATTAACATCGCTGAGCTTACCCCAATAAACACACTCAAAAGGATCGGCGCCTACTTTTGTGAAACCATTAAATAATAAACCACTTTTCTTTAAAAGGATACTAGCTTCTTGTTGTGATTGTTCACCTTTTAAATAAACATACACATTGCCCTGGTGCGCTATACCATCACTGACATAATCACGCGATAAAGATTTAACAGTGCTCCAGCCATTTTCATGACTCACCGTTGGCTCAAACAAGTTATCAACTCTAATTTGTTTTACTTGCTCTTGCATATAAATAGAGGGCGGGCATGATAAACTTGCCAAGCTGCTTGTGGCAAATAATGCTAGTGTCACAAAATAAAAAGTACATTTACAAATTTTCATAACATTCTATCCCTTAATATTAAAAATAGCGCTTTATCCCAAACGTCACTTGCCAATAGTTTGGCTTCACAGTATAAGTTTCTTTACGCTCAACAAAACTCTGATCTTCTTCAATACGCTCTACCTTATAAGGCGCATGAGAAATATTATTAACTCGCACAAACAATTGAGACATTGGGCTAATCGCATACTCATAACCTAAACCTAATTGTAATAAGGTCATTCTTTTTTTGATTGTTTCGGCAGGCAATTTATCATTTGCCTCCGGCGAAGTGCAATTATGCGCCTCATCTTCATCGACATAACAGGTTGCAGGCAAGCCTGTTTTCATCACCACATTTTCGGTACCGATATTCAAATACACTAAGTTTTTAGGCGTGATTAAAATGCCTGGTGACAATTGAAAACCTGTATAAAAATTACTACGTTGCTCGGTAACACTACCTTCTTGTATATGTAGTGCGCCTTTATTAAATTCGTGATTAAAACGAGGCGAGCGACCACGTGTGCCTTCGTTTAATTGGGCAAATACACTCATACCAATGTAAATTTTATTGGCTATAAGAAAACTATAACCAAAATCAGTATAGCCACCGAGCAATACATGATTAACTAGTTGTTTTCGACTAGCATCAATGTACGAATCCGGTGCGCCGGAACTATAGTAATCAACATCTGTTTGTAAGCGCGTATTGTCTAAACTTAAAACAGGTGCTCGGCTAGTATAAAAGCCTGTGAAGCTTTGCGCACTGGCAATATTTACAAAAAGGAAACAGACAAGAATAATGCTTTTTTTCATGAACTTCTTGTAGCACATGTGCCATCCCACACACAATCAGATATCATCTTCGCAATCAATAAATGACTCGCAACAGTTGGATGCACGCCATCCCAAAAAATATAGCCATCACATGCATTCTCAGTAGAACCACTTCCGCAAGCCAAGTCTTTTTTATCATCATCAAACGCTGGATGACCTGGAGCCTCGTACCCACTTGGATTCGCAAGAATATCATTCGAGTTTGTATATTCATCGATTAAATTCACCTTGGGAAACTCATCCGTTAATAATGTCGACAAATCTTCATTGAATGTTACTGTTGCCTGTGATAATTTGACAGAATGACTAGCTGGGGGAGCAAGAATACTCGGTATTTTACCGAGGTCAGGTAAATTAACTACATAGATATTCTGTTCCTTAACACCTAATTCTGAAATCTTTTCTAACGCTGCCTCAATATGGTTCACAGCCGGAACAACTTGTGAGCCAGGATCGGTTAGCGCATTAAGAAAGTCATTACCCCCCATCCAAAGAATTACTTTTGTTGAATCATTGGGGGCAACACCATACTTTTGCAAATCATCCGCATAACGCTGTACTTGATCACCCAACCCTTTAACACCACCCGCTGGTGGCGTATAAGTTCTTGCGCCACCCAAAGCATAATCAACATTTTGATTATGTGGATTAACACTGCTGTCATGCCGTATTACAAACGCTTTTTCAGGAGAACCGATTTCAGGGGCAATATCCTCAACCCAATTCTTTCTACCAACCTCAGGATCGTTATTCGTAGAACCTTGAAAATTACTATCAAGTGCCAACAGGCTATCACCAAAAACAATCACTTGCTCGCTTGCTTCAGTAATTTGCCGTGTAAAGTTTAAGATAGTTTTCCCACCCATTGGCACGAAAGTTGCCGTTAAAATATTATGGTTATAAAAAATAGCGTCGCTACCGGTCACAAACTCAATATCTATAGTACAAAATTGTTGGGCCAAAAGAGTCGCATCAGCACCGGTTGTATTACAATTACCACCCTCGTGCGTAATGCCAGGGGCATCATCTAATGTCAGCCGATAATCGGCAGGTGCTGCGGCATTATTAACAAGCTTATAATGCAAGTGTAATGTTTGATCGACAAGAACAGTTTTAGGTAGACCACCATCACCAGCAGCTTCAATCGTGAAAGGTGTACTAGCATAGCTCGAAAACAATAAAACGGATAATCCAATAAAAAGTAGTAATTTTTTCATGCTTAAAACCTATAGCTTAGTTGACCAAGAAGTTGAGTACCTGCCATTGTCGCTTTCAGTTTTGGCAGGGCAAGCTCATGACTGTCACCATCACTAGCTAGGCCATTTTTCGAAGTGGCTATGCCACCATTGAAATACTGGTAAGCTAAGCTAAGACTAAAGCTTTTATCTATTGGCAACTTTAAACCTAACCCCAGATCATAAGCTAAATTATAACCGCTATTATTAGGGAAGTTTTCTTCTGGAAAAATAGCATATGTTTTACTAGCTTCGGAGAACTTACTCATTTGAAAATGAGTTAAAGCCTAAACCAGCTTTAGCAAAAGCACTTATATGTGCGACAAATGGCTTAAAGTTAAGTTGATAATTAGCCATAACAGCATAGTTATTTACATTATAATGATAATTCGAAGGAGTAACCAAGTATGGCTCGCCATCTATTGTATATTCTTGACGCTGGCCTTTGACTTTTACCGGCATATAACTTAATGACAAAGTAATCGCGTTACTGCTTATTAAAGAAGAGGTAAATAGCGGCTTGATTTGAATACCATAACCTAAAGCTACACCCATAGAGGCATTGTCTTTATTTTTATATTGCTCCGTATAGGCATACACTTTGCCATCGGTAATAATATAAGGATTGCTATATTGAGTTTTATTCTTGGTTAACATCGAATAATTACCCGAAATAAAAACATAGCCACTTGCAAAGCAAGTTGTTCCTAATAACAGAGATAGTATCAGTTTAATCTTCCCCCATAAAAGTGGACACCAATTTGTTAAACTATGAAAAACAAAGAGGTGACATATGTCAAAAAACGCAAGAAAATATACGGCAGAATATAAAGCTGAAGCACTGAAGCTAGCGCTAAGCTCAAGCTC